>NZ_JBFBIV010000064.1:0-50807 GCF_040702025.1 Streptomyces sp. NPDC088194
CGATGACCGAGAGCCTCTTGCTGCTGCGCATTGCCACTCCGTAGATCGATGCCGGCCCACATGGTGCGGACCCTTCTGCGTTCATGGAGTTCCGCGGCACCCGGGCCGGTTGCCCGTGGCCATGACCGCGACAACCCCGTGACACGTGGGCCGCATGATCGCGACAGACGGAACGCGACGGCGGCATCCGCCACGCCTGCACCACGGGTACGCCTGCGCCACGGGTACGGCCGCACGCCGTGCGGCACACGCGGCCCCACCGCCAACAGGTGGGCCGTGCGGGCCTTTCCGGAGGCCGGGCCGGCCCGTCGCCCGGCCCCGGCAACGTGGCCGGAAGGCCGCCGAGGAGCCGCCCGTGAGTTATCCACAGGGGCTCCGCGGGTGAACGCCCGGACGTGCGAGGATGGTCGTGCCATCGGGGGAGATCCGGTGAGCGGGACCCGGGTGAGCGATATCCGGATCGATCCGTTCGACAAGTTCGGTAGCGAAGGAGAGGGCCGTCGTGGCTGGTACGAACCTCACGCGTGTGGAGGCGCAGGAGCGTGCGCGCCTGCTCACCGTGGACGCGTACGACATCGAGCTGGACCTGCGCGGCGCCCAGGACGGAGGAACCTTCCGCTCGGTCACCACCGTGCGCTTCGCGGCGAGCGAGCCCGGGTCGAGCTTCATCGACCTGGTCGCCCCCGCCGTGCACGAAGTGGTGCTCAACGGCACCTCGCTCGACCCGGCCCAGGTGTTCGCCGACTCCCGGATCGCGCTCGACGCGCTGCCGGCCGGTCCCAGCGAGCTGCGGGTCGTCGCCGACTGCGCGTACACCAACAGCGGTGAGGGTCTGCACCGTTTCGTCGACCCGGTCGACAAGCAGGCCTATCTGTACACGCAGTTCGAGGTGCCGGACGCGCGGCGGGTCTTCGCCAGCTTCGAGCAGCCCGACCTCAAGGCCAGCTTCGCCTTCACCGTCAAGGCGCCCGCCGGCTGGACCGTCGTGTCGAACTCTCCGACGCCCGAGCCGCCCGCCGACGGCGTGTGGGTCTTCGAGCCCACCCCCCGCATCTCGTCGTACATCACGGCGCTGATCGTCGGTCCGTACGCGGCGGTGCACAGCACCTGGGAGGGCGAGGGCGGCCGCAGCGTGCCGCTGGGCGTCTACTGCCGCCCGTCGCTCGTCGAGCACCTGGACGCCGAGGAGATCTTCGCCGTCACCCGGCAGGGCTTCGACTGGTTCCACGACAAGTTCGCCCACCCGTACCCGTTCGCCAAGTACGACCAGCTCTTCGTCCCGGAGTTCAACGCCGGCGCGATGGAGAACGCGGCCGCGGTCACCATCCGGGACCAGTACGTCTTCCGCTCCAAGGTCACCGACTCGGCCTACGAACTGCGGGCCGAGACGATCCTGCACGAGCTGGCCCACATGTGGTTCGGCGACCTGGTCACCATGGAGTGGTGGAACGACCTCTGGCTCAACGAGTCGTTCGCCACCTACACCTCCATCGCCTGCCAGGCGCACGCCCCCGGCTCGAAGTGGCCGCACTCCTGGACCACCTTCGCCAACAGCATGAAGACCTGGGCGTACCGCCAGGACCAGCTCCCCTCCACCCACCCGATCATGGCGGAGATCAACGACCTGGAAGACGTCCTGGTCAACTTCGACGGCATCACCTACGCCAAGGGCGCCTCCGTCCTCAAGCAGCTCGTCGCCTACGTCGGCATGGACGAGTTCTTCGCGGGCGTGCAGCAGTACTTCAAGCGCCACGCGTGGGGCAACACCCGGCTGTCGGACCTGCTCGGCGCGCTGGAGGAGACCTCCGGCCGCGACCTGAAGTCCTGGTCGAAGGCATGGCTGGAGACCGCCGGCATCAACGTGCTGCGGCCGGAGATCGAGATCGGCGCCGACGGCACCGTCACCTCCTTCGCGGTCCGCCAGGAGGCGCCCGAGCTGCCGATCGGCGCCAAGGGCGTGCCGGTGCTGCGCCCGCACCGCATCGCCATCGGTGCGTACGACCTGAAGGACGGCGCCCTGGTCCGCACCCGCCGGGTCGAGCTGGACGTCGACGGCGCCCTCACCGAGGTGCCCGAGCTGGCCGGCACCCCCCGCCCCGATGTCTTCCTGCTCAACGACGACGACCTGTCGTACGCCAAGATCCGGCTCGACGAGCAGTCCCTCGCCGTGGTCCGCGACCACCTCGGCGACTTCACCGAGTCGCTGCCGCGCGCACTGGTCTGGGCCGCCGCGTGGGACATGACGCGGGACGGCGAACTGGCCGCCCGCGACTACCTGGAGCTGGTGCTGCACGGCATCGGCAAGGAGAGCGGCATCGGTGTGGTGCAGACCCTGCACCGCCAGGTCAAGCTGGCCCTCGACTCGTACGTGGCGCCGCAGTGGCGGGAGACCGGTGTGGCCCGCTGGACGCAGGCGTCCCTCGACCACCTGCGGGCCGCCGCCCCCGGCAGCGACCACCAGCTCGCCTGGGCCCGTGCCTTCGCCGCCACCGCCCACACCCCCGAGCAACTCGACGTCCTCCAGGGCCTGCTCGACGGCAGCGACAGCATCGACGGCCTGGCGGTGGACACCGACCTGCGCTGGGCGCTGCTGACCCGGCTGGCCGCGACCGGCCGGGCCGGCGAGGACGCGATCGACGCCGAACTGGTCCGCGACCCCACCTCGGCCGGCGAGCAGCACGCCGCCGCGGCCCGGGCCGCCCGCCCCGGCGCGGAGAACAAGGCCGAGGTGTGGGCGTCGGTCGTAGACGAGGACAAGCTGCCCAACGCGGTGCAGGAGGCCGTCATCGGCGGTTTCGTGCAGAGCGACCAGCGCGAGCTGCTCGCCCCTTACGTCGAGCGGTACTTCGCCTCGGTGAAGGGCGTGTGGGACTCGCGCAGCTACGAGATGGCGCAGCAGGTCGTGGTCGGCCTGTACCCGTCCCTCCAGATCTCGCAGTCGACGCTGGACGCGACCGACGCGTGGCTGGCCTCGGCCGAGCCGGTGCCGGCGCTGCGCCGGCTGGTGGTGGAGTCCCGCTCCGGCGTCGAGCGGGCCCTGAAGGCGCAGGCCGCCGACGAGGCCGCGAGCCGGGCGGCCGCTTCGTAGCACCGCCTCGCGCCTGGCGGGCGCATGGTTCGACGACGGTGCCCCGGTCGTTTTCGGCCGGGGCACCGTTGCGTCTGCCGTGGGCTGAGGGAGCGTCATCGGCCATGCGTGGCGGGCGCGTTCGGAGGGTCGTGCGGCGCTCAGGTGAACAACGCGCCGCGGCGGGAGTGGCGTAGCGGTAACAGAGGTAAAGGTGTGGCCAACTGCTTCCTGCACGTTGGCCACTTGTTCACCGGCGGCCCCCATCGGCCCATGCCTCCCTCCGTTCAGAGTGCCCTGGGGCCTCGGCGAAGGGGGCCGCACCGACGGCTCAAGGAGGGACGTTCATGGCCGAGTTGACGCGACGCAGACTCCTCGGATCGACGGCTGGAGTGGTGGGCGGCGCGGCCGCGCTGGCGCTGCTTCCGCCGAGCGTGCAGAAGGCGGTCGCCGCCGGCCCGCCGCGCAGCGGTTCGCTGCGCGACATCGAGCACGTGGTCATGCTGATGCAGGAGAACCGGTCGTTCGACCACTACTTCGGCACCCTGTCCGGCGTGCGCGGCTTCAACGACCCGCACGCCAAGCGGCTGTCCACCGGCCGCTCGGTCTTCTACCAGCCGGACGCCGAGAACCCCGACGGCTACACGCTCCCCTTCCACCTGGACACCAAGAGCACCAGTGCCCAGGCGATCCCCTCCACCAGCCATGCCTACGCGGTGCAGCACCAGGCGTGGAACGGCGGCGCGATGGACCAGTGGCTGCCGGCGCACCGCGCGGCCGACGGCGCCAACGGCCCCTACGTGATGGGCTACTACACGCGCGAGGACATCCCGTTCCAGTTCGCGCTGGCCGAGACGTTCACCATCTGCGACAACTACTACTGCTCGATGATGGGCCCGACCTGGCCGAACCGGCTGTACTGGATGACCGGCACGGTCGACCCGGGCGGCACCAAGGGCGGCCCGATCATCAGCAACGTGGCGCCGAGCCCGTACCGCTGGACCACCTACGCGGAGCGGCTGCAGGCGGCCGGCGTGGACTGGCGGGTCTACCAGGAGACCGACAACTACGGCACCAACATGCTGTCGGAGTTCCAGCAGTTCCAGGACGCCAAGCCGGGCGAGCCGCTGCACGACCGGGCGATGGTCTTCCAGCCCGAGGGCACCTTCGAGGACGACGCCCGCAACGACCGGCTGCCGGCCGTGTCGTGGATTCTGCCCACCAGCTACCAGTCCGAGCACCCGGACTACCTGCCGGCCGCCGGCGCGGACTTCGTCGCCTCCAAGATCGAGGCGATCGCGTCCAACCCGAAGGTGTGGGCGAAGACCGCGTTCATCCTCAACTACGACGAGAACGACGGCCTCTTCGACCACGTGGTGCCGCCCACCCCGAAGGCCGGCACGCCGGACGAGTTCATCAACGGGCTGCCGATCGGCGCGGGGTTCCGGGTGCCGTCGATCATCATCTCGCCGTGGACGGTCGGCGGCTGGGTGGCGAGCGAGGCGTTCGACCACACCTCGTCGCTGCGGTTCCTGGAGCGCTTCACCGGGGTCGAGGAGCCCAACATCTCGCAGTGGCGCCGCCGCACCTTCGGCGACCTCACCTCGGCGTTCCGCTTCTCCGACACGACGCGGAAGCCGCCGCGGCTGCCCGACAACACCGCCGAGCAGCTGGCCGAGGCCGAGCAGGAGGTCGCCACCCTCCCCAAGCCGACGCTCCCGGGCGCCGACCAGAGCTTCCCCAAGCAGGAGAAGGGCAACCGCCCCCACACGTGACCGGCAGGTGAGCCGTCGAAACGGTCCCGCGCCCCCCTCCAGAGGCGCGGGACCGCGTGTGTGGACCCTGCCGCGAGCAGCGGGCCGGGTCAGAAGGTCCGGGATGCCGTGCCGGCGGCAACGGCCCGGCGGGAGGCCCCGGGCGCGGTGCGTACGGCGGCGCACAGGCCGGTGCCCGCGGCTGGCGCGGCGGCCGGCGCGGGGGCCGGATCGGCGGTGGTCACCGTAGGGAGGGACGTCATCACCGCGGCCGGCGCCGTGAACCGTACGGCGTCCACGGGGAGCCGGTTCTCAAGACGGACCAGCAGCGCCGCGGCCGACAGCGCGGTCCCGGTCAGCAGCAGCCAGGGCAGCCGCGCGTCGGCGGCGTTCAGCGCGGTGAAGAGCGAGGGAGCGAGCGTGCTCGCCAGCGACCAGGAGAGCTGGTACGTGGCCATGTAGCGGCCGCGCAGCTCACCGGGTGCGGCTGCCACGGCGAGCGAGCCGGACGCCGGGTTGTGCACCGTCTCGGCGGTCGTGTAGAGCACCACCAGCGCGAACAGCCCGGCGGGCAGCACCCATCCGGAGTGCGGCCGGACCGTGCCGAGCAGCGCGAGCCCGGCGAACGCGGTCGCGAACAGGGTCGCCCCGAGCGCCGCCGCCCGGGTCCGCCGGCCGCCGCGGCGCCGTACCACCCCGGCCACCGCCACCCCGCCGACCGCGCACAGCACCGTGTTCAGCGTGAACGCGGCCCCGGTCAGCGCCTGCGGCAGACCCAGCCGGCCGACGATGAACAGCGGGAACATCACCGGCAGCGCGGAATACCCCAGCGCGGTGAGGAAGTTGGCGCCGGTCAGGCCGAGGAAGGCCCGGTCGCGCAGCACCACCCGGTAGCCCGCAGCCGAGCCCTGACCCGCGCGACCGCGCCCGAGCGGACGGAGCGGCCGGAGGGGCCGGCGGGGGAGCGGCCGGAGCGGTCGGCGGCCCGCGGCCGCAGGCACCGGCGCCGCGCCGTCCACGCCCCGCCCGTCCACGCCCCGCCCGCCCCGCGCGCTCCGCACGCCCCGCACGAGGAGGGCGGCCACCGCGAAGCTCGCCGCGTTGAGCCAGGCCGCGACCGTGAACCCGTTGCCGCCGGCGACCGAGATGGCCAGGGAGGCGAGCAGGGCGCCCGCGCCGAGCCCGCCGTTGCGCAGCGCGCGGGACGCCGCCTGGAGCCGGTCCCGGTCGGTGCCGGAGGCGACCTCGCCGATCCACGCCTGCTGCACCGCGGGGAATGCGCGGTCGCCGAAGGCGGTGAAGAGGGCGACGGCGGCGAAGGCCGGCAGCGTCGTCGCGAACGGGTAGAGCGCGAAGCCGATGCCGCGCACCCCGTAGAGGAGGAGTTGCACGCGGCGCGCTCCGTAGCGGTCGACGGCCGTGCCGGCCAGCGGCAACGCGGCCATCCCGGCCAGCCCGACCGCGGTGAGCACCGCACCGACCACGGTGAACGACAGCCCGGTGATGTGGTGGAAGAAGACCAGGCTGAACGGCACGTACATGCCCGAGCCGACCGCGTCGACCCCCATCGCGGTGAGCATGGCCCGCTCGCCGGGAATCCCCGGCTGGCGCCGGGCCTCCTGGCCGGTCCGGGCCGCCGAACGTGTGCTGCTGCGCTGCATCGGAACCCCCGCAAGACCAAGTCGTTGCTAAGTAGCTTAGCAGTAAGCGACTCACAGGCAAGCGACTTTTGCAGAAGTAACTTACCTTCAAGCTACTTTCTTGCCTTCGACCGACCCCGCGCCGATACTCGGAGCATGGAAACCGACGCCGTCGACGCGATCACCGGCCAGTGGAACCGTGAGCGCCCGGAACTGGACACGCGCGCGATGGCCGTGTTCGGCCGGATCTACCGGCTGTCGCGGCTGATGGGCGACCGGATGGAGAAGGAGTACCGCCGGTTCGGCATCGGCCGCGGCGAGTTCGACGTGCTCTCCACCCTGCGGCGCTCGGGCGAGCCGTACACCCTCTCGCCCCGGCAGCTCTCCGCGACGCTGATGCTGACCACCGGCGGGATGACCGGTCGGCTGGACAAGCTGGAGCGGGCCGGACTGCTGGAGCGCTCGCCCGACCCGGACGACCGCAGAGGTCTGCGGGTCTCGCTCACCGCGCGCGGGGTCGGGGTGATCGACGAGGCGGTCGCCGCCGGGGTGGAGGTGCAACAGGCCGCGCTCGACGGCATGGACGACAGCCAGGCGGAGCTGCTGGCCGACCTGCTGCGGCAGTTGCTGGCCTCGACCGAGGCCCGCCCGTCGGGCACGCAGGGTGGACCGGGCACGCAGGGTGGGCCGGGATCGTCAGCCGGCCGGGCCGACGGCTCCGGGCAGCACTGAACCCCCGGACGCGCCTGGCGCGGGCGGGGGTTGCACGGGCGTGGGCGGGGACGCGTACGGGGACGGCCGGGCCGCCCGGCCTCGGTCGTCCTACCGCGCGATCAGTGCTCTTGCTGCTGCTTGCGGGACTTGTCCGTCACGATGACCAGCCCGGCGATGACCCCGAACAGCACCAGCGGAATGGCCACGAACAGGCCGAGGGTCTGGAGCACGCTCAGACCCGAACCCGGGTCGTCACCGTCGTCGTGCGCCACGGCGAAGGCGGGGGACGACATCAACAGCAGCAGCGCCGTACCGGTGGTGACGACCCCGGCGCGCACGACCTTCTTGGTGAGCTTCTTGTCCACGTACTCAATGTAGTGACCACACCTGTGACCCGTGCGCGCGGGGTGCCTTACAGGCGCGTCGGGCGCGTCGCGAGCGCCCGCCGCACCTCGTCGGCGAGCGCGTGCAGCCGCGGTGACGCGGCGAGCTGCTCCAGGGTGAGCGGCCGCCCGTCCGGACCGGCCACCGGCAGCCGCCAGTTCGGGTACTCCGTGGACGTGCCCGGCAGGTTCTGCGGGCGGCGGTCCCCGACCGTGTCCGGCAGCCAAACCCCGATCATCCGCGCCGGGGTCCGGGCCAGGAACCGGTGCACCGCCTTCACCACCGCCTCCTCGTCCGCCGCGCCCTCCGGCAGCAGCCCCAGCCGGCCGAGCAGCGCGATCCACTCCGCGACCTCCGCGGCGTCCTCCGCCTGCTCCGCCTCGAGCGGCCGGCTGAGCAGTCCCAGCCGGTGCCGCAGCCCGACGTGCTCGCCGGTCAGCCGGGCCGCGGTGCTCGGCAGGTCGTGCGTGGTCGCCGTCGCCAGGCACGACTCCCGCCACGCCGAGGGCGGCAGCGGCCGGCGGTCCGGGTCGGCCCCGGAGTAGTCCCGCTCGAACCACAGCACGGACGTGCCCAGCACGCCCCGGTCGGCCAACTCCTCCCGCACCCCCGGCTCCACGGTGCCCAGGTCCTCGCCGATCACCACCGCGCCCGCTTCGTACGCCTCCAGCGCCAGCAGCCCGAGCATCGCCTCCGCGTCGTACCTGACGTAGGTGCCCTCCGTCGGCGGCCGGCCCTGCGGCACCCACCACAGCCGGAACAGGCCCATCACATGGTCCATCCGCAGGCCCCCGGCGTGCCGCAGCATCCGGGAGATCAGGTCGCGGTACGGCGCGTAGCCGGTCGCCGCCAGCGCGTCCGGCCGCCACGGCGGCAGCCCCCAGTCCTGGCCGCGGGAGTTGAAGGCGTCCGGCGGCGCCCCGACCGAGATGCCCGCGGCCAGCACGTCCTGCATCGACCAGGCGTCGGAACCGGCCGGGTGCACGCCCACCGCCAGGTCGTGCACCACCCCGACCGCCATCCCCGCGTCCCGTGCGGCCCGCTGCGCCGCGCCGAGCTGTCCGTCGGTGAGCCAGGTCAGCCAGGAGTGGAAGTCCACCCGCTCCATCAGCTCGCTGCGGGCCCGCGCCACCTGCGGTGAGCGCGGGTCGCGCAGCCCGGGCGGCCAGTTGTGCCAGTCCGGGCCGTGCAGTTCGGCCAGCGCCGACCAGGTGGCGTGGTCGTCCAGCGCCTGCCCCTGCTCGGCGAGGAAGTCGGCGTACGCGGCCCGGCGGCCCGGGCTCAGCGGCACCGTGCGCAGCAGCTCCAGCGCCCGCGACTTCAGCGCCCACACCGCGTCCCGGTCGATCAGCGCGTCCTTGAGCAGCACCTGGTCGCGCAGTTCGGCGGCCTCGCGCAGCACGTCCGCGGCCTGCTCGCGCGACTCCGCCGGCAGGTAGGCGTACTCGGGGATCTCCTCCACCCGCAGATAGACCGGGTCGGGGAAGCGGCGCGAGGACGGGCGGTACGGCGAGGGGTCGGTCGGGCGGCCGGGCACGGCCGCGTGCAGCGGGTTGATCTGCACGAAGCCCGCGCCCAGGGTCCGGCCCGACCACGCGGCCAGGTCGGCCAGGTCGGCGAGGTCGCCCATGCCCCACGAGCGGGACGACAGGGTGGAGTAGAGCTGCGCCATGAAGCCGAAGGTGCGCTCCGGCGGGCCGGGCAGCCGCTCCGGCGCGACCACCAGGTCGCCGGTCGCGGTCCGCCCGTCGGCGGATGTGGCGCGCAGGACGTAGCGGCCCGGCGCGGTCGGGGCGGCCGGCAGCGGCTCGCCGGTGCGGGTGGCGACGGTCAGCCGGGTGCCGCGCGGCAGCCGGGCCCGGACCGTGTCGAGCGTGCCGTGGCCGGCCCGCAGCACCGTGCACGGGTTGAGCAGCCGGTGCGACTCGCGACGCTCGTACGCCGCCAGCGCGTCCTTCACCGAGCAGTGCGTGCTCGCGTCCACCCCGAGCGCCGCCAGCACGGCCACGATCGTCTCCTCCGGCACGGGCACTTCCGTATCCGCGGTCGGGCGGTACGTCACGTCCACGCCGTACAACCCGGCCAGCCGTACCCGGTCCATCGGGCCTCCGTCCTCACAGTGGGTGCACACACCCCTACCCCGGGGCGCCCCCCTCCTACCCCGCCCCGGGGGTCTCACCCGCGCGGAACCGCCGCCGGCGCGGGCGAACAGGGGCCGGTCGGGGAGATCCCTCCGGGTGGCTGGTCGGGAAAACCCCACCACGAGGACGCCGGAGAGCGCCATGGTCCGCGCGGCCCGCGCTTCGTAGTTTCGAAGCGTGGACGAATACGGAGCGAGCCCGATGACCAGCCCGACGACGAGCACGCCGAGCATGCCGATCGGCATGCCGGTCGGCACGGCGACAGGCACCGCGACAGGCACCGCGACCCCCGCGGTGGAACTGCGCGGTGTGCGCCGGACCTACGGCCGGGGCGACGCGGCGGTGCACGCGCTGCGCGGGGTCGATCTGGCGCTGCCGCGCGGCAGTTTCACCGCGGTCATGGGGCCGTCCGGCTCCGGCAAGAGCACCTTCCTCCAGTGCGCGGCCGGCCTGGACCGCCCGTCGGGCGGCTCGGTGCTGCTCGGCGGCGAGGAGATCACCGGACTGAGCGAGAACAAGCTGACCCGGCTGCGCCGCAGCCGGATCGGCTTCGTCTTCCAGTCGTTCAACCTGCTGCCGTCCCTCACCGTCCAGCAGAACGTACTGCTGCCGCAGCGCCTGGCCGGGCAGCGCCCCGACCGGCGCCGGGCCGCGGCGATGCTGGCGCGGGTCGGCCTGGACGGGTACGGCAGGCGCCGGCCCGGCCAGCTCTCCGGCGGGCAGCAGCAGCGCGTGGCGATCGCCCGTGCGCTGGTGACCAGCCCGGAGGTGATCTTCGCGGACGAGCCGACCGGCGCGCTCGACACGGGTACGGCCCGCGACATCCTGGCGCTGATGCGGCAGGCGGTCGACGGCGGCCTGGACGGTTCCGGCCCGGCCGCGACGGTGGTGATGGTGACGCACGACCCGGTCGCCGCGTCGTACGCCGACCGGGTGCTCTTCCTGGCCGACGGGAACCTCGCGGGCGAGCTGGTCGCGCCCGACCCGACGGCCGTCGCGGACCGGATGGTCGCGCTCACCTCGCGGACCGGCGGGCCCGGCCGCGGTGCCGACGGCCGGGCCCACCGGGACTCCGTGGCCGAGGCCGCCCGCGCCACCCGGGGGAGGGTGGCGTGAACGGCCTGGCCCGCGCCTCCGTGCGCTTCCGGCCCGCGTCCTTCGTCGGCACGTTCGTCGCACTGCTCTTCGCGGCCGCCGTGGTCACCGCGTGCGGCACCCTGCTCCAGACCGGCCTGACCGCGCACGTGCCGCCGGTCCGGTACGCCCACGTACCGGTCGTGGTCGCGGCCGACCCGCAGGCCCACATCACCACCGGGCACGGCGACAACCAGGACTCCGACTCCGAGCCGCTCACCGACCAGCCCCGGCTCGCCACGAGCATGGCCGCCCGGATCGCCGCCCGCCCGGGCGTGGCCGCGGCCGTCCCCGACATCGCTTTCCCGGTGGGCGCTGCCCACCAGCGCGCCACGGGTGCGGGTGCCGGTTCGGGTGCCGGTCTGCCGCAACTGACCGGCCGGGACTGGTCCGCGCACCTGATCTCCCAGCCCCCCGGGTCCCCGTCCGGTACGGCCTCGTCCGGTACAGCCCCCTCCGGCACGGCCGCCGGTGGCACGGCCCACGCGCCCGGCGCGGGCGAGATCGTGCTCGACGCCGGCACCGCCCGCACGGCACACGTCTCCGTCGGGGACACCCTGACGCTGACCGCGCCCGGCCGGACCGCCGCCTACCGCGTCTCCGGGCTGGTCCCCGCCGACCGCTCGGCCGGCCCCACCGCGTACTTCGCCGACTCCGTCGCCGGGCCGCTCTCCGGCCACCCCGGCCGGGCGGACGCCATCGCGGTCTTCCCCAAGCCGGGTGTCGGCACGGACGCGCTGGCCGACCAGGCCCGGCACGCCGTCGGCGGCCACGCGAAGGTGCGCACCGGCGACGACCGGGGCGCGGCCGAGCAGCCGCAGCTCGCCGAGGCCAAGGAGATGATGACCGCGATCGGCGGCTCCTTCGGCGGGATCGCCACGGCCACGGCCGTGTTCGTGGTGATGGGCACCGTCGCCCTCGCCGTCGGCCAGCGCTCCCGGGAGATCGCGCTGCTGCGCGCGATCGGCGCCACCCCGCGGCAGATCCGCAGGACCGTCGCGACCGAGGCGCTGCTGGTCGCTCCGCTCGCGGGCGCCGCCGGGATCTGGCCCGGCGTCCGACTGGCCCGCTGGTGGCTGCGCCAGCTCGTCCACAAGGACGCGGTGCCGCACGGCGTGACCCTGTCCGTGGGCTGGATTCCGATGGTGGTCGCGGTCGGCGCCGGCCTGCTCGGGTCGCTCGTGGCCGGCTACCTCGCTGCGCGCCGCCCTTCGAAGGCCCGGCCCAGCGAGGCACTGGGCGAGGCCGCGGTGGAACGCCGCCGGCCCGGCGTGATCCGTACCGTGCTGGGCGTGGCCGCGGTGGTCGGCGGCTGCTTCCTGGCCGCGGTCGCCGCACACGAGACCGGCGACGACGCCGCCTCGGTGGCACTCGGCGTCGTGTTCAGCCTGATGGCCGGAGTGGCCTTCCTCGGTCCGGTGGTGGCGTGGCTCGCCGCGTCCCTGCTGGGGCTGCCGCTGCGGGCGTCCGGCTCGGTCTCCGGGATGCTGGCCGCCGCCAACACCCGTGCCGCCGCGCGCCGGTTGGCCGCCGCGATCACCCCGATCGCGCTGGTCACCGCCTTCTGCGGCACCCTGCTGTGCATGCAGGGGTCGATCACCCACGCCACGTCCCGGCAGATCCACCAGGCGGTCGTCGCGGACCAGGTGGTCGGCTCCGACGGCGCCGGACTGCCGGCCGCCACCGCCGACCGCGCCGCCGCGCTGCACGGCGTGGACACCGCGGTCGGCGTCCTGCGCACCGGCGCGCTCATCCGGGAGAGCGGGGCACTGGACTCGGAGAACCTGATCGGCGTCTCCGGCGACCCCGCCGCCCTGCCCAAGGTGCTCCAACTCGGCGTGAAGAGCGGCTCGCTGGCCGACCTCACCGGCGACGGCGGTACGGTCGCGGTCGACACGCTGCTGGCCGGCAGCGCCCACGCGAAGGTCGGCGGCCACCTCTCGCTCTGGCTCGGCGACGGCACCCAGATCCGGCCCAAGGTGGTCGCCGTCTACGAACGGGGCCTCGGGATGGGCCAGTTGCTCATGCCGCGCGCCGCCGTCGCCGCACACGCGAGCACGGCGTACGACGCGCAGGTGCTCGTGCACGACGCGCCCGGCGCCGACCCGGCCGCCGTGCAAAGGGAGTTGGCCGGGCTCGGGGTGCCCGGGCTCACTGTCACCGACCGGGCCGGATACCGCGCGCAGGCCGACAAGAACCTCGAACTCAACGCCTGGTCCAACCAGGTGATGGCCGCCGTGCTCGGCGGATTCGCGACCGTCGCCGCCGCCAACACCCTGGTGATGACGGTCCTCGACCGGCGCCGTGAGATCGCGCTGCTGCGGCTGGCGGGCACGACCCGGCGGCAGGTGCTCGGGATGATGCGCTGGGAGGCGCTGGTCGTCGCCGCGGGCGGGCTCGTCATCGGCGGGGCGATCGCGTGGATCACCCTCGTGCCGATCGCCCGCGGGCTGACGGGCGCGAGCCCGTACGTGCCGCCGGGCACCGCCGGCGGCATCGTGGGGGGTGCGCTGGTGCTGGCCCTGGCCGCCACCGCCCTTCCCACCCGGGCGCTCCTGCGGCGTCCCGCGGCGACGGCTCCGCCCGAGTAGCCCCTCCGCCCGAGTGGCCCCGCCTGGCCCCCGCCGGGCGGGGCCACGGGAACGAGACGGGAACCGTAACGGCGGGCCCCCGCAGGATGACTCACGCGGAAACGGACATTCGCGCCCGGAGATGGGCATTCCGCGTTCGTGCCGCGTTACGGCACACGTCACTTCCGCTGCCAAGCATCCCCGTGGGTGCCCCACGCCCGGGGCCGCTCGTACGCCTCAGCCTCCCCACGGGGGAACGAAATGCCCGCACCCGAGCCCGCCCGAACCCCTCCCCACGTCGACCGCCGCACCCTGCTGATCGCCTCCGGTACCGGCCTCGCGGCAGCGGGAGGCGCCGCCGCCTGGCTGTTCGGCCCCGGCTCCGACCGGGCCAGCGCCCGGGCGGCCACGGCGCCGACCGCTTCCGTGTCCGTCTCCACCCCGAGCACCCCGAGCACCGCGACCGGCGCCACCACGGCAGCCCCGACGGCGCCGCCGGTGCCGTCGGTGCCGACGACCGTCGGGACCACCCTGCACTCCGTGGCCACCCCCACCGGCAAGGGCGCGTACCGCCGGCTGGCCGACGGCCCCGGGTGGAAGCGGGTGGTCCGCGCCGACCTCGCCCCCGCGCACCCCGGCCGCGCGGACCGCCGTACCGCGATCGCCGCGTTCGTCCAGCTCACCGACCTGCACGTGATGGACGTGCAGTCGCCGCTGCGGATGGAGTGGATGCGCGAGCACGGCCCGCACGACTGGCGCCCGCACGAGGCGCTGTCCGTGCTGAGCACGCTCTCGCTCATCGACCGGGTGAACAGCCTGCGCGGCGGCCCGGTCACCGGCCACCCGCTGTCGTTCGCGATCACCACCGGCGACAACACCGACAACAACTCCACGATCGAGCTGGACTGGTTCCTCTCCGCGATGAGCGGCGGCCGGATCGACCCCAACACCGGTGACCCGCAAGCCTTCGAGGGCATCCAGAACTCCGGGCTGCCGCTGTTCTGGCAGCCGGAGAGCGCCCGCACCGACGCCGACAAGAAGCTCGGCTTCCCGCACCTGCCCGGCTACCTGTCCGCCGCGATGCGCCCGCTCACCGCGCCCGGCCTGAAGATCCCGTGGTACTCGACGGTCGGCAACCACGACGCCCTGTTCAGCGGTGCCTACCGGTCCGGCCCGCACGGGTCGTTCGCCGGGCAGATCGCGGTCGGCGACCGCAAGCTGGAGCAGGTGCCGCACGCCGACATGCTGCGCGTGTACAAGGCCGTCAACGCGCAGCAGGACCCGGACGGCACGCTGGTGCGCGAGGTGCTCCAGCACTACGCCCGCACCGCGCGCACGGTCACCCCGGATGTGCGCCGCGCCCCCTTCACCCCGCAGGAGTACCTGGCCGCGCACCTCGACCCGCGCCGTACGGGCGCCGGTCCGGTCGGTCACGGCTACGCCGCCGAGGGCGTGGACGCCGACCACATGTACTACAGCTTCCCGGTCGCCGACGGCGTGCTCGGCATCAGCCTGGACACCACCGACCGGGGCGGCTCGTTCCTCGGCTCGATCGGCTCCGAGCAACTCGCCTGGCTGGGGCGCACCCTGGCCGCGCACGAGGACCAGCACATCCTGGTCTTCAGCCACCACGCCGCCCACAGCATGACGAACCTGCGCACCGACCCGGCCCGCCCGCGCGAGAAGCGGCACAGCGGCGCGGAGTTGACCGCGCTGCTGAAGAAGCACCCGAACGTGCTGGCCTGGATCAACGGGCACAGCCACCACAACCGCATCGACCCGCGAGGCACCTTCTGGGAGGTCAACACCGCCTCCCACGTGGACTATCCGCAGCTCGGCCGGGTCATCGAGATCGTCGACAACCACGACGGGACGCTGTCGCTGATCACCACGCTGATCGAGTCCGCGGCGCCGCACCGGACCGACTTCCACGATCTGTCGACCGCCGGACTGGCTTCCCTGTACCGGGAGTTGGCCTTCAACGCGCCCGGCGCCGACATCTCCTCGGCGAGCGGTGCCGCACACGACCGCAACGCCGAGTTGCTGCTCGGGAAGCGGTGAGGACGGTGAAGGCGCGCCGAGGGGCCGGCCGGAAGCCGCTCAGCGCGGGGTGACCACCACGTAGGCGGCCGGGTCGAGTTCGCAGGACGCCATCAGCGCGGTCCTGACCACGGCCGCCTGCACTTCCATCGCGTCGTGCAGTTTGGCGGGGGACAGGAACACCATCGTGATGCCCAGCGCCTCCAGGTGCTCGCGCTGCCGGGCGTAGTGGGACCACAGCGCGGCGTCGTCCGGGTCGAGGCAGACCGCGACGCCGTGCTCGGGCCAGAACGCGTCCACCCCGCCCAGCGGCGGGCCGCCGGGCAGCCGCAGGTCCACGTTCCATACCGGGTCGGGCAGTTGGTGGCAGTGCACCATCATGTACAGCCGCTGCTCGGCCATCGCGCGGTCCTCGCTGCGCAGCACGTCCACCGCGCGCCGCACCTGCGGGCGGGCCAGCAGCCCGGCCCGGGACAACTCCCGCAGTACGGCGGTGCCGTCGCAGTACCCGGACCGCACCGCCTCGGAGAGCAGCGCGCGTACGGCGTCGGTGTCGTCGAGTTCGGCGACCGCGTCGGCCACCGCGCGCGGCACCGGAGCGCAGGGCAGCCCCACCACGTCCAGCGGGCGCGGCAGTTCGCGGGTGCGGTGCACGCTGACGTCACCCGCGTCGCGCAACCGCCGTTGCCACGGCACGAGCACGTCGATCACCGGGAGGCCGATCAGCGGGGGCACCGACGCGAAGTGGTACAGCGCGAGCGCGGCGAGCCCCGTCACCATCGCCTCCCGGCCGCCCCCGACCGGGCCGTGGCCGCCCGGATCGCGGCCCGCGTACAGCAGCGCGGCCCGTACGCGTTCCTCGCTGCTGGGTGGGCCGGAGTGCAGCAGGCACACCTGCGGCAGGATCTGCTGCCAACGGCCGCCCGGGCGGCAGCGGTCGGCGATCTCGGCCGCGGTCAGGCCGAGTTCACGAAGTTGACGGAACGTCAGTACGGTCTCGTCGCAGTCGTCGAGGCGGTCCAGGGCGTGGGGGGTGAGGTCGTTCGCGTTCATGGCCGAGTGTTTCCCGCGGAACGGGTGGTTACTAACCGTTGTTACACGCTCGTCGACAAACCAGGACAACGCCGGGCTAAAGTCCCGCCCCGCCCCTGCCGAGCTCCTTCCCTTCCCGCCACCCGAGTGAACGTTCCTCCACCCCCTCGGCCACGACGACGCAGCCGTGACCCCCAGCCCGGCCCCCGCGCCCCAAGGGGGGCGCGGGGAACCGCGCGCTCAGCCCACCACCGCGGCGCGCCGGGCCCGCAAGCCCAGCCCCCGCGGCGAGTCGGCCCGCCCGCCGAAAGCTTCCGCGGCGAGTCGGTCCGCCCGCCGAAGGCTTCAGCGGCGGGCGTCGCACTCCTGCGCACGAACCGCCCGTGCCAGGTCGTCGCGGCCCTCAAGGACGAGGCGCCGCAGCGCGGGAGCCGCTTCGCTCCGTTCGGAGAGCCACTCGTCGGTCGCCGCGAGGACGAGGGACCCCTGCTGGAGGGAGGGGTAGAGCCCGCGCACGACATCCATCGCGATCTCGATCGACCGCTCGGCCCAGACCCGTTCGATCGCGGCGAAGTAGGGAGCGACGTAGGGCTCGCCCAAGTCCCGTTGCCCGGGCTGGGAGAACCCCGCGATGGTCGCTTCGACGAGCGCGTTGGACAGGGCGTCGGACTCGACGACGGAGGCCCAGGCGGCAGCCTTGACCTCGGGGTCGGGCCGGGCCGCGAGGCACCGCACCTCGTGCCGGTTGCCGGACGCGGTGTCGTCCCTGGCCCGCTCCGCGGCGATCACGTCCGCGCCGGCCACGCCCTCAGCGGTGAGGGACTCCAGGAACGTCCACCGCAGCTCCTGGTCGACATCGAGCCCGTCGATCTTCGCGGACCCGTCCAACAGCCCCTGCAGCAGTTGCAGATCGGCCGCCGAGGAGGAGACCGCCGCGAAGAAGCGGGCCCACGCCAGCTGGTGGCCGCTGCCCGGCTCGGCCAGCCGCAACTCGTGCAGCGCGCCCTCCGAAAGAGCCGCGCCCGCCTCCTGCCGCGCGTCCGGCGCCACGTAGTGGACCAGCGCGGTCCGCGCCTGGAGGTGCAGGGTCTGGAGGACCCCGATGTCGCTCTCCTGCCCGGCGAAGCGCAGCACCAGGTCCAGGTAGTCCCGCGCGGGCATCAACGCGTCCCTGGTCAGGTTCCACACCGCCGACCAGGCCAGCGCCCGCGCGAGCGGGTCCGCGAGGTCGCCGAGCCGCTCGCGGAGCGTGGCCAGCGAGACCTCGTCGAAACGGGTCTTGGCGTACGTCAGGTCGTCGTCGTTGACCAGCACCAGGTCCGGCCGCGGCTGCCCGGCCAGCTCGGCCACCGTCGTGGACGGGCCGGCCACGTCGGCCTCCGCGCGGGCGTAGCGCTCCAACGTGCCGTCGGGCGTGCGCCGGTACAGGCCCACCGCGACCCGGTGCGGGCGCAGCCGCGGCTGCGAGCCGTCCGCGGTCTGCGCCACCGACAGCTCGGTGATCCGGTCCTGCGCGTCACAGACCACCTGCGGCGTCAGCGAGTTGACACCCGCGGTCTCCAGCCACGCCGCCGACCAGGCGGCCATGTCCCGGCCCGAGGTCTCCGCGAGCACCGACAGCAGGTCCGCCAGCGTGGTGTTGCCGTACGCGTTCCGCTTGAAGTACCGCCGGGCCGCCTCCAGGAACGCCTCCCGCCCCACGTACGCGACGAGTTGCTTGAGCACCGAGGCGCCCTTGGAGTACGTGATCCCGTCGAAGTTGAGCTTCGCCGCCTCCAGGTCCGGGATGTCGGCCACCACCGGGTGGGTGGAGGGGAGTTGGTCGGCCCGGTAGGCCCACGCCTTGCGGCGGTTGGCGAAGGTGATCCACCCCTCGGTGAACTCGGTCGCCTCCACCTGCGCGAAGGCGCCCATGAAGTCGGCGAACGACTCCTTGAGCCACAGGTCGTCCCACCACCGCATGGTCACCAGGTCGCCGAACCACATGTGCGCCATCTCGTGCAGGATGACGTTCGCCCGGTGCTCGTACGACGTCCGCGTCACCTTGCCGCGGAAGACGTACTCCTCGCGGAACGTGACGCACCCGGGGTTCTCCATCGCGCCGAGGTTGTACTCCGGCACGAACGCCTGGTCGTACTTCCCGAACGGGTACGGGTAGTCGAAGTTCTCGTGGAAGAAGTCCAGCCCGCGCTTGGTGACGTCGAAGATCGCGTCGGCGTCGAAGTGCCGGGCCAGCGAGCGGCGGCACAGCGCGGACAGCGGGATGTCCAGCACCGCGCCGTCGGGGTGCGTGCGCGCGTAGTGGTCGTGCTCCACGTGGTACGGCCCCGCGACCACCGCGGTGATGTAGGTGGAGATCGGCTGGGTCGGCACGAACGCGGTGGTGGCGCCGCCGCCCTCGGCCGGCGTCGGGTCACCGTCCGCCGCGCCGTTGCTGAGCACCGTCCAGCCCTCGGGCGCGGTCACCCGGAAGGAGAACGGCGCCTTCAGGTCCGGCTGTTCGAAGTTCGCGAACACCCGCCGGGAGTCGGCCGGTTCGTACTGCGTGTAGAGGTAGACCTCGCCGTCCTCGGGGTCCTCGAAGCGGTGCAGGCCCTCGCCGGTCCGGCTGAAGGCACACCGCGCGTCCACCACCAGGGTGTTGCGCTCGGCCAGGCCGTCCAGCGCGATCCGCGCCCCGTCGAAGACCGCCGCCGGGTCCAGCTCCCGGCCGTTGAGGCGCACCGACGTCACCGAGGGCGCGATCAGGTCGGCGAAGGTCGAGGCACCCGGCCGCGCGCAGCGGAAGTCGATCACCGTGGTCGACCGGAAGGTGCGCGGTTCGCCCTCGGCGGCCGGCCCGACCGCGGAGCGCACGTCCAGCGCCACGTCGTACCGCTCCACGGACAGGATCGCGGCCCGCTCGCGGGCCTCCTCACGGCTCAGGTTCTCGCCGGGCACGTGGCGGCTCCTCTCGGTCATGGCACTCCTGCCGGTGGACGCGCCGGATCGCGGCGCCCTGGCATCCTCCCACGGCCCCTGCGAGGTGGCAGCGGGGAATGACCCGGGGTGCGGAGTGCGTTGTACGTCAGGATGGAAGGTGCCGACCGACGACCGCCGACCGCCCGTCCCTGACACGATGTTGTGAACGAGGAGCATGCCGTGACCGCGACCGCCGCTGAGAAGACCCCGGCCGATTTCTGGTTCGACCCGCTGTGCCCCTGGGCCTGGATGACCTCCCGCTGGATGCTGGAGGTGGAGAAGGTCCGCCCGGTCGAGGTGCGCTGGCACGTGATGAGCCTCGCGGTGCTCAACGAGGACAAGCTCGACACCCTCCCGGAGCAGTACTCCACCTTCCTGCGCGAGGCATGGGGCCCGGTCCGGGTCGTCATCGCCGCCCAGGAGCTGCACGGCGACGCCGTGGTCGGCCCGCTTTACACCGCGCTGGGCACCCGCTTCCACAACCAGGCGAAGCCCAAGACCCGCGAGACCATCGTGGAGGCCCTGGAGGAGGTCGGCCTGCCCGCGTCGCTCGCGGACCACGCGGACTCCGACGAGTACGACACGCAGTTGCGTGCCTCCCACAAGGAGGGCATCGACAAGGTCGGCCAGGAGGTCGGCACCCCGGTGATCGCCGTCCCCGGCGCCGACGGCGAGCAGATCGCCTTCTTCGGCCCGGTCGTCACCCCCGCGCCCAAGGGCGAGGAGGCGGCCCAACTGTGGGACGGCACCTTGATGGTCGCCGCGATCCCGGGTTTCTACGAGATCAAGCGCACCCGCACCCAGGGCCCGATCTTCGACTAGGAGCACCCGCCCCGCCATGCCGCACCTCGCCCTGACGGCCCTGGTCGTACGCGACTACGACGAGGCCCTCGACTTCTACACCCGCGCCCTCGGCTTCGAGCTGCGCGAGGACAGCCCGCGTGGCGACGGCAGCCGCTGGGTGGTCGTCGCGCCGCCCGGCGCCCGGGAGTCGGCCCTGCTGCTGGCCCGGGCCGCCACCCCCGCCCAGGCCGAGCGGATCGGCGACCAGAGCGGTGGCCGGGTCGGCTTCTTCCTCCACACCGACGACTTCGCCCGCGACCACGCCCGGATGGCCGCGGAAGGCGTCGTGTTCGAGGAGCCGCCCCGGCGCGAGCCGTACGGCACGGTCGCCGTCTTCCGCGACCTGTACGGCAACCGCTGGGACCTGCTCCAGCCCGCGTAGCGCGGGTACACGCCTTGGTGGAATCCCACAGCGCCCGCGGCGTACGGGGCGGCCCCGCACCGGCCGCCCCGTACCCGTGTTCGCGGGTCCTCATGGCGTGACGAGTCTCACGTGAGCTGCTGAAAGGGCGTACGGCGACGGGCCGGTGGGGGAGCGGCGGTAGGGCTCGGGTCGCGGGTGAAGCCTCCAAGGGCGGCCGCCGTGCTTTGTCGGGGTCCGACGATGATCAACGCGCGGGTGCTGCGCTAGCGTCGCGATGTCCCGACCGCCCTCGCACCTCGCGGAGTCACCCATGAGCACCGCCGCTTCCTCGGCCCCCGGCACCGTACTCGCCGATCTGCTGCCCGCCTCCTCGGTCAACCGGGCCCGGCTGCGGGACGCCGCGCTCGTGGTCGGCGGCGCCGTGCTCACCGGTCTGGCCGCGCAGATCTCGGTTCCTGTGCCGGGGTCGCCGGTGCCGGTCACCGGGCAGACCTTCGCGGCGCTGCTGGTCGGCACCGCGCTCGGCGCCCGCCGCGGCTTCGCCGCCCTCGGGTTGTACGCGGTCGCAGGGGTCGCCGGGCTGCCCTGGTTCGCGGAGGGCAGCTCCGGCTGGTCCATGCCCACGTTCGGCTACATCCTCGGGATGATGCTCGCCTCCGCGGTCGTCGGTGCCCTCGCCCGCCGCGGCGGTGACCGTACGGTGCTGCGGACCGCCGGCGTCATGGTGCTCGGCTCCGCCGTCGTCTACGCGGTCGGCGTGCCCTACCTCGCGCACGCCGCCCACCTCTCCACCGCCGACGCCCTCCGGCTCGGCCTGCGCCCCTACCTGCTCGGCGACGCGCTCAAGGCCGCCCTCGCGATGGGCTTCCTCCCCGCCGTGTGGCGCGCCCTCGACCGCTGAGCAAGAAGGGTGCCCTGCCCCCCCGGGGTGCCCGGTGCTGTCGGTTCAGGGACCACCCGCCGGTCCTGGGTCGGCCGCGCCCAAAGGGGCGCGGGGAACTGCGCGACCAGCCCTCCACCGGGCAGGTGGTCCCGTTCCGACGGAACCGCCCACCCCGGAGGGACCCCCACCGGGCAGGTGCTCCCCGGGGGCGACCGGGCCGGGCACCCCGGGGGGTGGAAGAATCACCGCATGCGCGTCTACCTCGGCTCGGATCACGCCGGCTTCGAACTCAAGAACCACCTCGTCGAGTGGCTGAAGGCCAACGGCCACGAGCCCGTGGACTGCGGTCCGCAGATCTACGACGCGGTGGACGACTACCCCCCGTTCTGCCTGCGCGCGGCGAGCCGTACGGTCGCCGACCCCGGCACCCTGGGCATCGTGATCGGCGGCTCGGGCAACGGCGAGCAGATCGCCGCGAACAAGGTGAAGGGCGTCCGCGCCGCACTCGCGTGGAGCGAGCAGACCGCCTCGCTCGCCCGCCAGCACAACAACGCCAACGTGCTGAGCATCGGCGCCCGCATGCACACGCAGGAGGAGGCGGTGAAGTTCGCCGAGGTCTTCCTCGCCACGCCGTACTCGCAGGAGGAGCGCCACCAGCGCCGGATCGACATGCTCGACGCCTACGAGGCGACCGGCGAGCTCCCCCCGATCCCGGCTCACCACCCGCAGCAGGACTGACACCGCACAGCAGGACCGACTCCACACGGCAGGACCGACACCACCGATGCCCGAGGGCCACACGATCCACCGGCTGGCACAGGAGTGCCTGGAGCGGTTCGCCGGCTGGACGACCCGGGTCGGCAGCCCGCAGGGCAAGTTCGCCGACAGCGCGGCGCTGCTGGACGGCGCCGTGCTGGACGGCGTGGACGCGCACGGCAAGCACCTGTTCCTCGGCTTCGAGGGGCGGGGCTGGGTGCACATCCACCTCGGCCTGATCGGGAAGATCGCGTTCGACGGGGACGCGGTGACCGACACCGTACGGCTGCGGCTGGTCGGCGGCCGGCACGGCGACCAGGCGATGAACCTGCGCGGCCCGGCCGCCTGCGAGCTGATCACCGATGGTGAGAAGCAGGCGATACACGACCGGCTCGGCCCCGACCCGCTGCGCGCGGGCGACGATCCCGGCCGCGCCTACGCCCGTATCTCCCGCTCCCGGATCTCCGTCGCCGCGCTGCTGATGGACCAGAAGGTGCTCGCCGGCGTCGGCAACGTCTACCGCGCGGAGGTGCTCTTCCGGCACGGTGTCGACCCGTTCCTGCCCGGCCGGGCGCTGTCCCGCCCGCTGTGGGACGCGATGTGGGCCGACCTGGTCGTGCTGATGCGCGAGGGCGTGCGCACCAACCGGATCGACACGGTGCGCCCCGAGCACGAACCGGAGGCGATGGGGCGCCCGCCGCGCCGCGACGACCACGGCGGCGAGGTCTACGTCTACCGCCGCACCGGGCAGCCGTGCCTGATCTGCGGCACCGAGGTGCGCACCCGGCCGCTCGCGAACCGCAACCTCTTCTGGTGCCCCACCTGCCAGCCGCCGGCGCCCGAGTCCGCGCTCGCCGCCGACCGCTGAGCGCGCACGTCCGACGGCCGAGCCGGGCGGACCGCCGAGCCCCCGGGGCCGTTGAGCCCGCCGGACCGCCGGACCGCCGGACCGCCGCACCTCGCGGACCGTCGAACCCGGGAGACCACCGAACCCGGGAGACCACCGGACCCGGTCCCGTACGGGCATCCGGCGGGGCGGCGGTCAGTCCACCGGGACGCCCTGCGGCGACTTGATCCGCTTCATGATCATCTGCGAGTTCACGTCGGAGACCCCCGGCAGCGCGATCAGCTTGTCGGTCCAGAACCTCTCGTACGCGTCGGAGTCCGCCACCGCGATGCGCAGCAGGCAGCCCGGCGCGCCGTAGAGCCGGTACGCCTCCACCACGTCGGGGGTCGACTGCACCTCGGCCTCGAACGCGGCGACCGAGTCGCGGTCGCGGTGCACCTCGACCGACGCGAAGACCTCGAAGCCCCGGCCGACCGCGGCCGGTTCGACCACCGCGCGGTAGGTCTGGATCACTCCGTCGTCCTCCAACTGCCGCACCCGGCGCAGGCAGGGGGAGGGGGTCAGGCCCACCCGATGGGCCAGTTCCTGGTTGGTCAGCCGGCCGTCGGCCTGGAGCTCGCGCAAGATACTTCTGTCGATGGCATCCATAAGAGGGATTCCTACCACGATATGGCGGACTACCGATCAGTATTAGCAATCATATGGCAGGTCTACGCGCATATCATTGTGCTGGGGAATGCCGTGCGCCCGGGGAGGCGCGACACCAGTCAGGGAGGCTGCGCATCGTGCGTCACGTCGTGGTCATCAGCACCGGGGGAACCATCGCCAGCCGCTGGCAGGGCGACGGATACGCGGCCGAGGCCGCCGGACAGGAAGTACTCGCCGCGGGCGCCGTGCCCGAAGGGGTGGACGTGAGCGTGGTGGACCTGTTCACCGTGAACAGCTCACGGCTCACCACCGCCCACCAACTGCGGCTGCTGCACGCCGTGCACGAGGCGCTCGCCGATCCCGGTGTGGACGGCGTCGTGGTCACCCACGGCACCGACACCCTGGAGGAGTCCGCCTTCTTCCTCGACCTGTTCCACCACGACCGCCGACCGGTCGTGCTCACCGGCGCCCAGAAGCCGCTCGACGCCGAGGACGGGGACGCGGCGGGCAACCTCTACGACGCCCTGCTGACCGCCGCCTCCGGCCGCGACATCGGCGCCGTGATCGTCTTCGGCGGGCAGGTGTACGCCGCCCGGGGCACCGTCAAGAAGCACACCGTGGACGCGCACGCCTTCGGCGATCCGGACGGACTGCCGCTCGGCCGGCTGGAGTTCGGCCGGGTGAGCTGGGGCCGCCGCCGCCCGCGGCCGGTCCCGCTGCCGATGCCTGCGATGGACGCGGTCGGCCCCCGGGTCGACATCCTCACCCACCACAGCGACGCCGACGCGGTGCTGCTCAACGCCGCGCTGGGGGCCGGCGCCCGCGGCCTGGTGGTGGCCGGCACCGGCGCGGGCAACGCGAACCCCGAGGTCGCCGCCGCGGTGCGCGAAGCCGTCGCCGACGGCGTGCTGGTACTGGTCAGCACCAGGGTCGCCGCGGGGGCCGTCGCGCCGCTGTACACCGGTGGCGGGGCGGTCGACCTGGTCGCCGCCGGTGCACGGCTGGCCGGCTCGCTGCGCCCCGCTCAGGCCCGGATCGCGGTGCTGGCCGCGCTGCTGGCCACCCCCGAGGGCGAGGACGCCGGGCAGACCCTGGACGCGATCCTGCGGGCCGCCCCGCAGGCGCTGCGGGCGTCAGAGCTTTATCTGGTTGATGGTGTCGGCCACTGAGTTGAGGAAGCGGTTGATGTCCGGCGCCATGTTCGTCGAGGCCAGGAAGAACCCGAACAGCGCGGCCACGATGGCCGGTCCGGGCTTTATGGACTTCGAGCGGATCATCACGACCAGCACGATCGCCAGCAGCAGTGCGGCAGACAGGGAGATAACCATGACGGATCACTTCCTCTTTCGGTAATGCCGGTCCGGGGACCGCGCCGCCGCCCCCGCCTCGCCCGTTCCCATGGTGCCATCAGCCACGGACACAGGAGACGTGTCTGGACCCATAGTCCCATTCCCGTGGGCTAGTCCCGGCACACCACGAGCAACGCCCTGTCGTCGTTGACGTCTTTGGCGACCGCCTCGATCAACCGCCAAGCGGAGCCCCGGAATCCGCCTGCCACCAGGCGGTCCGCCTCGCCGATCAGCCGGTCCATGCCCTCGGAGATCTCCCGGTCCGGCGTCTCCACCAGGCCGTCGGTGAACAGCATCAGCACGTCACCCGACCCCAACGTGCCCTTGACGCCATGGAATTCGGCCCCGTCGTACACCCCCAGCAGGGGCCCTTCGGCCGCCATCTCCTCCCAACGGCCGGTCCCCGCGTGCAGTTGCACCCCCGGCAGGTGGCCCGCCGACAGCAACTCGTAGTCGCCGCTCTCCAGATCGAGCACCAGGTGCACCGAAGTGGCGAAGCCCTCCTCCCAGTTCTGCCGCAGCAGGTAGCCGTTGGCAGCGCCGAGGAACGCGTGCGACGGCAGCGAGCCCAGCAGCCCGCCGAACGCCCCGGACAGCAGCAGCGAGCGGGACGCCGCGTCCATGCCCTTGCCGGACACGTCGGTGAGCACCGCCTCCAGCACCCGGCCGTCCGAACTGCGGGTGGCGACCACGAAGTCACCGGAGAAGGACTGCCCGCCGGCCGGGCGCAGCGCCATCTCCGCGTGCCACCCGCCGGGCAGCCGCGGCAGCCGGCTCTGCACCCTGATCCGCTCGCGCAGGTCGAAGAGCATGCTGTGGCCGCGCCGCCAGGGCACCCCGACCCGGGCTCTGAACTGGGCTATCACCAGGCCGACCAGCGCCACCGCGGTGACCAGCAGCACCGTGCCCGGCGTCACCCGGCCCGGGCCCTCCCGGTACGGGCCGAGCACCGCCGACTCCACCACCATCGCCAGCGCCGAGCCCGCGTAGAGCAGCAGCAGGCTCGCCGGGCGCAGCAGCAGCCCGCCGGCCAGGATCGGCAGCACCAGCGCCTCCGGCGGGCACCACACCGGCACGTTGACCGACGCGTACGCCAGGGCCGGGATCGCCACCGCCACCGCCGCCAGCCCGGCCCACTCCGAGGCGTCGCCCCTGAAGTAGTCGACCGCGGAACGGCGCACGGTCAACCGGGCCCGGTGCAGCCTTCTGCGCCACCGGAGCCCGAGCTCACCCTTTGCCGTCGCTTTATCCATGTCCCGGCGACCCTACCCACCGATTGCCGCGCCGTGCAGGGCGGATGGCCTGTGAGGTTGCGCGGGGCCGCAAGGACAGGGTGCCCACCGCGGTCCTGACGAGCAACGGGTCCGGCGGCGCGGAAATGTGTTCGCCGCAGTCCGCACCCGCCTGGTAGGGAGGAGGCATGACCATCGAACTGCGCGGCGCCGACCCGGACCAGTGGGACTACCTCTTCGACCGGGTGGTGCGCGCCTTCCACGCGAACCCCGACGCCGTCGAGGAGCGCGCCGGATGGCGCACCGTCTTCGAGTTCGACCGGCTGACCACGGCCTGGGACGGCGACGAGGCGGTGGGCACCGCGGGCCTGCACTCGTTCCGGATGACCGTCCCCGGCGGCGGGTTGCTCGACGCCGCCGGCGTGACAATGGTCACCGTCCAGCCCACCCACACCCGGCGCGGCATCCTCACCTCGATGATGCGCCGCCAGCTCGACTCGCTGCACGACGGCGGCGAGTCCGTCGCGATCCTCACCGCCTCAGAGCCGGTCATCTACGGCCGCTTCGGATACGGCACCGCCACCCAGGAGTTGACCGGCACCGTCGACACCACCCGGGTCGCGTTCGCCGTCCCCGAGGGCACCGACGCGGTCCGGCTGCGGCTGGTGCGGCCCGCCGACCCCGCGGCGCTCGCCGCCTGCGAGGCGGTCTACGCCGACCTGGTGCCCGGGCGGGCCGGGATGCTCGCCCGGCAGCCGAACTGGGAGAACCTGCCGATCGTCGACGCGCCCGCGGCCCGCCACGGCGCCGGCCCCCTGGTGTGCGTCCTGGCCGAGACCGACGGCGAGGTACGCGGCTACGCCCGCTACGCCGTCGCCCACCGGTCGGTCGGCGGTCACCGCGAAAGCACCGTCAACCTGCGGGACATCGCGGCCCTCGACCCGGCGACCTATGCCGCGTTGTGGCGCTACCTCGCCTCGATCGACCTCACCAGCGCGGTGCACTTCGACAACCGCCCGGTCGACGACCCGCTGCTGCACCTCGTCTCCGACCAGCGCCGCTGCGACCTCGGCGTGCTCGACAGCCTCCACCTGCGGCTGGTCGACGTCGGTGCCGCGCTGGCCGCCCGCGCCTACTCCGTCCCGGTCGACCTGGTGCTCGACGTCACCGACGCCTTCTGCCCCTGGAACGCCGGGCGCTGGCGGCTGACCGGCGACCCCAAGGGCGCGACCTGCGAGCGCACCACCGACCCGGCCGACCTCGCCCTCGACGTCAAGGACCTCGGCGCCGCCTACCTCGGCGGCCCCACCCTCCGCGCCATGTCCGGCGCCGGCCTGATCCGGGAACTGCGCCCCGGCGCCCTCCCCACAGCCTGCGACGCCTTCCACACCACCCCCGCCCCCTGGCTCCCCCACGGCTTCTGACCCCGCAAGCGCGGCTCCCCCTTGCCTGCCCCGATGGGAGCCGCACATCCCCAGGGGCGCGCGGGGGTACCTCCCAGGCGAAGCTCCGGGGGAGCACGGCGCGGGAACCCCTGGTGACCTCGTACGGGCCCGTACAGCGCCTTTGAGGCGTCCGGCCCGCTGCTCCCCGTGGTTCCCCCTCCTTCGCCCCTCAGACGGGCACGTGGCGGGCACGCGGGGCACACCCGCCACTCGTCCTCGAACTCCTCGACGGACGGCGGCAACCAGTACTGCCGTTCCACGTCGGCGAGCCGGGCACGCCGTACCTCATCGATCGCTTCGAGGTCTGCGCAGACAACGGTGTGCGCCGGCATCACGAGGTCGTTGGGCAGGGCGGCTCTATCCCTCTGACCCGTACGGCGACTGAGCCGACGACGTACGTTGAGTAGCTAGCCCGGATCGGCTCGATCCGCCACCAGTACCGACGCGGTACCTCCCTGGCCCGCGTCGGTCTGGTCGCCAGACGTACCCAGCGGTCGTAATTGGTGAGCACGGTCCGCACCGCCATGCCGCACCTGGGGCACTCGTCGGGCTCGATCGGATCGAAGCTCTCCGGGCCTGGGTCGGGCCTTGGCAGAGCAGTTGCCCGTCGGTCTGCGCCATCTCGTTGGCGAGCCGGTTCCAACACGGATCGCACCACATCGCCTCAAGCGCGATCACCACCCCGCGCTTCTGCACCGGCCGCCCGGGTCGCCGCAGTCCTCACACACATGCCGCTGTCCGGTGCGCCCACCACCCATACCTCCGAGTGTGAGCACCTACGCACGGAACGTAGTAAAGCGACTTCAAGCCCATCTCGCAGTGGGGCTACGAGCGGACTCCTGCGGCTAGTAGGAGCGTGGCTGCGGGTCTTCTCTGCGGCGTTTCGAGTCAACCAGCCGTGACAGAGAGGCAGTTGGGTCGAATATCTGCGCCAGTCGTGTACTGTCCTCGGACGCGTCGCATCCCCTTCCGGCAATACGCCAACCTCCTGAGCGCGACGTTGAGAGGCACAGACATGCCCAAAAAGTACGCGTACGAGCTCCGTAAGCACCGTGTAGAGCACGGAGTCCAGATCCCTGTCGAAGAGCTGAAGATCGACGAGAAGGCCCAGCGCACTCTCAACGAGGCGCGGGCGAGGAGCATGGCCAGCAATCTGGTTCCTGAAGCTCTTGGCACCATCGTCGTCTCACAGCGTTCCGACGGAGATCGCTTCATCGTTGACGGCATGCACCGTTGGCACGTATGCAAGCTCACCGGCATCCCTGAGCTGGTGGCAGAAGTGCATCACGGTCTTGACCAGCAGGAAGAGGCTGTCCTGTTCTTGATCAAGAACAGGGAGTCGAGCAAACCCACTCCGCTGGACGAGTACAAGATTGGTCTTACGGCCGGCCTGCCGCTCTTCGTCGACACCGAGTCCGCCTTGCGCAAGCGGAATCTGGCGATGGGCTCCACCGGAACGAACATGGTCGGCGCGGTTGCTGGTGTGCTTCGGATTACGGACCTGTACGGCCCTGAGACGCTTGAACGCACTCTCAAGGTCGCCGAGGACGCCTGGGGGCGAACGAAGGAGACTTGGGACGGAATGCTGCTCGGGGGTATTGGCATGTTCCTCGGGCGTCACGGGTCCGAGGTGGACGACAAGGACCTTGCTCACAGGATCGGGAAGAAGGATCCGGCCTTCCGGTGGCGCGCCAACATCACAGCTCTAGCCTCCGCCGGGGGCACGCAGCACAGCGGCACCGGGTCCAGGGTGAGTACCTGCTACGCGCTCATCGTGACCGAGTGGGACAAGGGCAGGCGCAAGGACAAGCGCATCGGCGCCTAACTGCGGGTGGGTGCGCTGAAGACCATCCACCGCATGTTTGACCTCCGCGCGGCGGTCGCCAGACGTTGTGGACCAAAGTGCACCCGCCATCTCGACCCTCCTGCTTCCATCCCGTCTGCCGTCGCCCGCACTCCTGTGGAGCGGGCGTGGTTCAGGACGTCAAGTGGAGTGCGCCACTGTACGAACGACCTTGACGCCCTGGGCCGCGGCTGCTCGGCTTTGCCCGGGTCGATGGCAGGTGGGATGGGAGCTCCCGCACTTCCCCACGACGAACCCACGGTCGACATCGGGGTTGGGTCATCCCGGAGCCGGAGCGCCCCCGCCGGAGGCATCGTCTTGACCGCGCTGTGGTTTGCACCCATCGACCCCGAGCCCGGCCGCCGGGCCGCACCTGCCGCGCGTGCGAGCCGGGTGCCTTGAATGAAGTAGGGAGACCTGTAACAACCCTGGGCCGTTGGCCGGTTGGGCGGTCTTGTGTGGTGATCGGCTCCGCTGCTGCGATGGGTCGAACGACATGGTTCGGCGTGGGGGATGGGCGTGGACGAGTTACGGGTCTCGGTGTGGAAGCGGTACGGCCAGGATCGGCTGTACGTCAACACGCTCAAGGGGGAAGCCGCCGCCTGGCAGGATCGCCGGACCGGTGAGGTCCACATCGTCATTGAGGCGCTGGGCGAAGCCGCACGTGCAGCTCTGGCCGCCTACGAAACGCAGGCTCCCGAACCCGCCCCGTCCGCTCCCGCTCTCCTTGCCCCGCAGCCGATCGCACAGACGCCTCCCCCGATCCCCCCGGACTTCGACCTCGCTCTGCACAGACCCGGCGACTCCCTACGCGAGCTTGCCGCGGAGCCGCCGAGCTTCGTCGCGCGCCTCTTCGCATGGCTGATGCGGCGGCCGGTCAAAACTGACTCCTGGAACCTCGGCATCGCGGGTGAACAAGTCATAGGCGCGGAGCTGAACCGGCTGACGCGCCGTGGGTGGTACGTGCTGCACTCCGTGCCGCTCCCACGCATCGAGGCGGACATAGATCACCTGCTGATAGGGCCGGGCGGAGTCTTCACCGTCAACGCCAAGAACCACCGCGGCCGGCGGATATGGGTCGGCGACCACGCCGTACGGGTGGACCACGGCAAGGCGCACCCGTACCTCCGCACCGCACGCCGGGAAGCCGCACGCGCAGCCCGCGTACTGACCAGTGCGTGCGGGTTCCCCATCACGGTCACGGGCATCCTGGCCTTCGTCTCGCCGGCGGAACTCCGCGTGGTCCCCACCCTCCTCGACGTGCGGGCCTTCAAGGACCGTGACCTGTCGTCGCTCGCTCCTCTGTCGGGAGTGCTCACGGCCGCTCAGGCGCAGCAGGTGTTCCAGGTCGCCCGGGACCGGCGTCTGTGGGAGAGCGCTTGACCGGTGCGGCGCCACTGTCGGGGAACGGAGTACCAGCGGAGGAGTGGGTGCGTTCGATCCATGAACCTGTCCGCGGAAGACGCCCGCGAGCACTTCGCCGCCTCGCCGTCGCGCGCCTGGCGGCGCGGGAAACCCCTCACCAAGAGGTGGTCCCGCAGCCGACAGCACCAGGCGCCCCGGTGGGTCAGGGCGCCGGCGCCGACGCAACTGGAGCGGGCGACGGGAATCGAACCCGCGTAGCTAGTTTGGAAGACTAGGGCTCTACCATTGAGCTACGCCCGCGACGCCAAGATTCTGGCACACCGCATGGTAGCCGGTCGAACCGGCTCCGCGGCGGGCGTGAATACGGGCTGCCCGGGCGTACGGAGGCATGTACTCTACGTGTCGCACCAGCGGGGTGTGGCGCAGCTTGGTAGCGCGTCCGCTTTGGGAGCGGAAGGCCGTCGGTTCGAATCCGGCCACCCCGACCAGCAGTTACGTGGCCGTCGCGCGACGGCGCGGTGGGAGGACGGCGAGCGCGCCGCGGATCGGGATCGACCCCGTCCGCGGCGTTTGGCACTACCGGTAGGATGGGCGGTCGGCGACCCGACGCGCGGCACCGATCGCGCGCAAGTGAGTGGCCCCCATCAACGTAAAGCCCCCAAGGAGACCCAACCGTGAAGAGCGCCGTCGAGACTCTGAACCCGACCCGGGTTCGACTCACTGTCGAGGTGCCCTTCGAGGAGCTCAAGCCCAGCCTCGACGCGGCGTACAAGAAGATCAACCAGCAGGTCACGGTGCCGGGCTTCCGCAAGGGCAAGATCCCTGCGCGCGTCATCGACCAGCGGTTCGGCCGTGGCGCGGTCCTCGAAGAGGCCATCAATGAGGCGCTGCCGAAGTTCTACACGGAGGCGGTCACCGAGGGTGAACTCTCCGAGAGCGTGCTCGGCCAGCCCGACGTGGACATCACCGAGTTCAACGACGGCGACGAGCTGAAGTTCACCGCCGAGGTCGAGATCCGGCCGACCATCGAGATCCCGGACTACACCGGCATCGAGGTCACCGTGGACGCCGTCGAGGTGCCCGAGGAGGACGTCGACACCTCGCTGGAGCAGCTGCGCGACCGCTTCGCGACCACCACGCCGGTCGAGCGCGCCGCCGCCGAGGGCGACGTGGTCGTGGTCGACCTGCAGGCGTCGGTCGACGGCAACGTGCTGGACGACGGCGTCGCCACCGGCGTCAGCTACACCATCGGCTCCGGCCAGCTCCTCGACGGCATCGACGAGGCCGTCACCGGCCTGGAGAAGGGCGGCAGCGCCACCTTCACCTCCTCGCTGAGCGGCGGCACCGGCGCCGGCCAGGAGGCCGAGGTCAAGGTCGACGTCACCGACGTCCAGGCCCGCGAACTGCCCGAGCTGGACGACGAGTTCGCGCAGCTCGCGTCCGAGTTCGACACCCTGGAGGAGCTGCGGGCCGACTCCCGCAAGCGCCTTGAGCGGATCAAGTCCTACGACCAGGCCACCCAGGCCCAGGAGAAGGTGCTGGACGCGCTCATCGAGCTGACCGAGGTCCCGATCCCGGAGAAGCTGCTGGAGAGCGAGATCGAGACCCGCACCCACAACCTGGAGCACCACCAGTTCCCGGCGCTCGGCCTGAACTGGGACACGTACCTGGAGCGTGAGGGCAAGACCCGCGAGGAGTTCGACGCGGAGGTCTCGGAGCAGGCGGTCAAGGGCATCAAGACCCAGTTCATCCTGGACGAGCTGGTCAAGACCGAGAAGCTGTCGGTCAACCAGGAGGAGCTGACCGAGCACCTCATGCGCCGCGCGCAGTCCTCCGGCATGTCCCCCGAGCAGTTCGCGCAGGCCGTCGTCGAGGGCAACCAGGTGCAGCTCCTGGTCGGCGAGGTGGCCCGCGGCAAGGCGCTGGCCGTCGTCGTCGAGGCCGTCAAGGTCACCGACAGCAACGGCGAGGTCGTCGACCTGTCCGACGAGGAGGACGACGAGGACGAGGCCGCCGCTGAGGCCGCCGACGAGGACGCCCCCGAGGCCGCTGAGGCCGGCGAGGACGCCCCCGAGGCCGCTGAGGCCGGCGAGGACGCCCCCGAGGCATCCGAGGCCGCGGACTCCGCCGAGGCCGACAAGAGCTGACCTGAGGCTGCCTGAAGGGCACGGGGGACCGCCGCGGAAGGCGTTCGCCTCTCAGGGACGCGGGGAACCGCGCGACCGACCCGCCACCGCCCGGCCACCACCGGCCGGTGGCGGGACCTCGCCGCGGGGGCCGGGCCTACGGGCCGGGCTCGCCACGGTGCACGGTTGCTCGCGCGGTTCCCCGCGTCCCTTTTTCGGCCCCGCGGCCCGAACACCGGGCCCGGTCCGCCCGAGCGACCCGGGCGTTCCAAACCCGTACCGCGCGGCATGCGCTCACAGCGAACAGTCCCGCGTAGGGGATTGCTGGGCCCCACCTGCGCGTTAGGGTCCACAAGTAGGAGGGCAGGGGTGCGGCGAGGGTCAGCGGTCGCCTCCGGCCCGGACGAAGACCGTGACGGTTGCTTCGACCGTCCGACAACGAGCAGGTGGATACGTGACGACTACGATGCCTACCGCCGCCGGCGAGCCGAGCCCCGGCGGTCTCGGCGACCAGGTCTACAACCGACTGCTCGGCGAGCGCATCATCTTCCTCGGCCAGGCCGTCGACGACGACATCGCCAACAAGATCACCGCACAGCTGCTGCTCCTTGCGGCCGAGCCCGACAAGGACATCTTCCTCTACATCAACAGCCCCGGCGGCTCCGTGACCGCCGGCATGGCGATCTACGACACGATGCAGTTCATCAAGAACGACGTCGTCACCATCGCCATGGGCATGGCCGCCTCGATGGGCCAGTTCCTGCTCACCGCGGGCACCCCCGGCAAGCGCTTCGCGCTGCCCAACACCCGCATCCTGATGCACCAGCCCTCCGCGGGCCTCGGCGGCTCCGCCACCGACATCAAGATCCAGGCCGAGCAGCTGCTGCACACCAAGCGCCGGATGGCCGAGCTGATCGCCGAGCACTCCGGCCAGAGCTTCGAGCAGATCACCAAGGACTCCGACCGCGACCGCTGGTTCTCCGCCGAGGAGGCCCGGGAGTACGGCCTGGTGGACGGCGTGATGCTCTCCGCCGCGCACGTCCCGGGCGGTGGCGGCACCGGCGCCGCGCCCGCCTCCTGAGGCTGCCCGCACCGGCCGCGTGGCCGCGCCGGCCCGGCACTGCCGACGCGCCGGCCGCGCCCGCCCGGCCCCCGACATCGACGCACCTCATCACCTGGAGACGGTGGACGTGAACCCCTTGAACTTCCCCGGCAGCGGCCTCTACGAGCGCACCGCGGCCGAGCGGCCCGGCGTGTTCGGCGCCGAGGCCCGCTATGTGATCCCGCGCTTCGTCGAGCGCACCTCGCAGGGCGTGCGCGAGTACGACCCGTACGCGAAGCTCTTCGAGGAGCGCGTGATCTTCCTCGGCGTGCAGATCGACGACGCCTCCGCCAACGACGTCATGGCGCAGCTGCTGTGCCTGGAGTCGATGGACCCCGACCGGGACATCTCGGTCTACATCAACAGCCCCGGCGGCTCCTTCACGGCGCTGACCGCGATCTACGACACGATGCAGTTCGTGAAGCCCGACATCCAGACGGTCTGCATGGGCCAGGCGGCCTCCGCGGCGGCCGTGCTGCTCGCGGCCGGCAGCCCCGGCAAGCGGATGGCGCTGCCGAACGCGCGGGTGCTCATCCACCAGCCGTACAGCGAGACCGGCCGCGGCCAGGTCTCCGACCTGGAGATCGCGGCCAACGAGATCATCCGGATGCGCCAGCAGCTGGAGGAGATGCTCGCGAAGCACTCCACCACGCCGATCGAGCAGATCCGTGACGACATCGAGCGCGACAAGATCCTCACCGCTGAGGAGTCGCTGGCCTACGGCCTGGTCGACCAGATCGTGTCCACCCGCAAGACGTCCGTGGGCGTCTGAAGGACGGGTAAGCTGCGCCCTCCGTGCGTGCCCCCGCCCGTACTCGGATCGCGAGTACGTCCAGGGGGGCCCACACGGGGGGCGCGGCAAGGTACCGTCGATGAGAGAAGCACCAGGTTCCGTTGAAGGTCGGCGGAGCCCAGGCGAAGGGGAAAGACCTCGTGGCACGCATCGGTGACGGCGGAGACCTGCTGAAGTGCTCGTTCTGCGGAAAGAGCCAGAAGCAGGTGAAGAAGCTCATCGCAGGTCCCGGTGTGTACATCTGCGACGAGTGCATCGACCTCTGCAACGAGATCATCGAGGAGGAGCTCGCCGAGTCCTCCGAGGTGCGCTGGGAGGACCTGCCCAAGCCGCGGGAGATCTACGAGTTCCTGGAGAGCTACGTGGTCGGGCAGGCGCCCGCCAAGAAGGCCCTCTCGGTCGCGGTGTACAACCACTACAAGCGGGTCCAGGCAGGGGAGAGCGGCCGCCCTGGCCACGACGACGCCATCGAGCTGGCGAAGTCCAACATCCTGCTGCTCGGCCCGACCGGCTCCGGCAAGACGCTGCTGGCCCAGACGCTGGCCCGGATGCTGAACGTCCCGTTCGCCATCGCCGACGCCACCGCGCTCACCGAGGCGGGCTACGTCGGTGAGGACGTCGAGAACATCCTGCTGAAGCTGATCCAAGCGGCGGACTACGACGTCAAGAAGGCCGAGACCGGCATCATCTACATCGACGAGATCGACAAGGTCGCCCGCAAGAGCGAGAACCCGTCGATCACCCGCGATGTCTCCGGCGAGGGCGTCCAGCAGGCGCTGCTGAAGATCCTGGAGGGCACCACCGCCTCCGTGCCGCCGCAGGGCGGCCGCAAGCACCCGCACCAGGAGTTCATCCAGATCGACACCACGAACGTGCTGTTCATCGTGGGCGGCGCCTTCGCCGGTCTGGAGAAGATCATCGAGGCGCGCGCGGGCGCCAAGGGCATCGGCTTCGGCGCGACCATCCGCTCCAAGCGCGAGCTGAACATGGCCGACCAGTTCTCCGAGATCATGCCGGAGGACCTGGTGAAGTTCGGCATGATCCCCGAGTTCATCGGCCGGCTGCCCGTGATCACCAACGTGCACAACCTCGACCGCGAGGCGCTGCTGCAGATCCTGGTCGAGCCGCGCAACGCGCTGGTCAAGCAGTACCAGAAGCTCTTCGAACTCGACGGCGTGGAGCTGGAGTTCGAGCGCGGCGCGCTGGAGGCCATCGCCGACCAGGCGATCCTGCGGCAGACCGGCGCCCGTGGCCTGCGCGCCATCATGGAGGAGGTGCTGATGTCGGTGATGTACGAAGTGCCGTCCCGCCAGGACGTCGCCCGCGTCGTCATCACCGCCGATGTCGTGCACTCCAACGTCAACCCGACCCTGGTGCCGCGCGACCCGCGCATCTCGGGCCAGGGCGAGCAGAAGAGCGCGTAGCCCCCGGCGGCACCGCAGGCCCAGCACGAAGCACGAAGGGGGCACCCGGTCGCAGGACCGGGTGCCCCCTTCGTCGTGGTCGCGGGCGGGGCTTCGTCCCTACGACGCGGGCACCTCGACGTCGGCACGGACCTTGGCGGCCAGCGCGGCGGTGTCGGCGACCGACGGCCAGGTGGCGGTGCCGTCCGAGACATGCGCGTCGTCGATCGTGCTCACATAGGCCACCGTGCTGTGGTCGGCCCAGGCGCAGATGGTGGTCTTGAAGGGGATCTTCTGGTTGTCCTGCTCCTGGGTCTCGTTGATCTTCTGGCACTTCATCAGCGCGTCGGGCTTCAGGCCGGCCGGCTTCACCGTCTGCGGGGTGCCCAACGGGGAGACCGTGACCTTCGAGCCGTCGCTGGTCGGGTTCGTGCCGCCCTTGTCGAGCAGCGCGAACATGCCGTCCAGCGCCTTGCCCGGGTCCTTGACGGTGCCGTAGACGCCGTCGAAGCTCAGGAAGACGCCGGTGAACTGGCTGCCCTTCAGATAGAGGGTGCCGGCGCTCTTGGCGTCGTCGACGCCGAGCGCCTTCAGGGTGCCGACCGCGGTGTCGTCGAGCTGCGGGCCGGTGCTGCCCACGGGGGACTTGACGTAGTCCCCGGCGACGGTGTCCGGGGTGGTGAGGGTGTACTTCTTGCCGTCGTCGTGGAGCCCGGACGAGCCGCTGTTGCCCTTGTGCGCGACGAAGACGCCGGCGCCGACCGCGAGCACCGCGACCACGACGCCGATGATGATCCCGTTGCGCTTGCCCTTGCCGCCGGACCTGGGCGGTTGCGGCTGCCCGTAACCCTGCTGGGGCACCTGCCCGTACGGCTGCGGCGGGCCGTAACCGCCCTGCGGCGGCTGCTGTTGCGGTTGCGGTGGGCCGTAGCCGCCGCCCTGGGGCTGGTTGCCGTACGGGTTCGGCGGCTGCTGGTCATGGCTCATGGGTTCGTCCCCTCCGTCAACGAGTGCGCCCATCCTTGCGCAGGACGGGAGCGCCCGGGGTCCGCGGTCGGCCCGGATACGCGAGGGGGCGCCCGGTCCCTCGCGGACCGGGCGCCCCTTTTCGTCTGCGGTGGCGGCTACTTCGCCTCCACCTCGACGTCGTTGCGGACCTTGGCGGTCAGGGCGGCCGCGTCATCGATGGACGGGGCGGAGCCGCCGCCGGTGACGAGCTGCGCGGAGTCCAGCGGGATGACGTACGCCACCGTGCTGTAGTCCGCCCACACGCAGACCGTCGTGTTGATGGTGAAGCTCTGGCCGGAGTCCTGGCCGGTCTCCTTGATCGTCTGGCACTTCATGATCGCTTCGCTCTTCATGCCGGACGGAGTGACGGACTGCGGGCTGCCGGAGGTCTCGACCTTCGTGCCGTCCTTCTTGTCCTGCTCGGTGCCCTGCTTGAGCATCGCGAACATGCCGTCGACGACCTTGCCCGGGTCCTTGACGGTGCCGTAGACGCCGGCGAACTCCAGCAGCTTGCCCGACAGGGCCGAACTGCCTTCCTTGTAGGCCGCGTTGACCTGGGTCGGGTCGCTGACGCCCAGCGCCTTGATCTTGGTGAGGTCGCTGTCGTCGAAGCTGTCGCTGTCCGAGTCGTCGCCCTTGGCGTAGTCGCCGGCGACGGTGTCCGGGGTGGTGAGGGTGTACTTCTTGCCGTCGTCGTGGAGCGAGGAGGAACTGCTGCCACTGCCCTTGGTGGCGAAGTAGACCCCGCCGGCGACCGCGACCAGGGCGACGACGATGCCGATGATGATGCCGTTGCGCTTGCCGTTGCCGCCGGACTGCGGCGGTTGCGGGTAGCCGTAGCCCTGCTGGGGCACCTGGCCGTAGGGCGGCTGCTGGCCGTAGCCGGGCTGCTGCGGCTGCTGGCCGTACGCCGGCTGGCCGCCGTAGGGAGGGGCGGGGGGCGGGGCCTGCTGCGGGTAGCCGTACCCGGGCTGGGGCTGCGGCTGGCCGTAACCGCCACCCTGCGGCGGCTGGCCGTAACCGCCCTGCTGCGGGGGCTGCGGCTGGCCGTAGCCGCCACCCTGCGGCGGCGGGCCGGGCTGCGGTTGGCCGTAGCCGCCACCCTGGGGTTGATCGCCGTACGGGTTCGGCGGCGGCTGGTTGTAACTCATGGTTTCGTCCCCTCCGTTAACGAGTCCGCCCATCCTCCCGGATGACATGCTCGCTTCCGAATCCGGGGGCGTGACCAGCAGCCATCCTCCCGCGCCGGAATCCGGCCGCGGCATCAGAAGCGCAACCGGTTCGTCACAGAGCTGTGGACAACCCGCCCTGTGGATAACCCGTCGGGGGTGAAGCCGCGGGAGCACTAGAATCGGGACCGTGACCGACAACACTCATCCGCGCCCCGACAGCGGGCAGCACAGCGACCCCCATCTGCCGACCCAGTACACGCCGGCCGAGGTAGAGGGGCCGCTGTACGAGCGGTGGGTAGAGCGCGGGTACTTCGAAGCCGACACGAAGAGCGACAAGCCGCCGTACACCATCGTCATCCCGCCGCCGAACGTGACGGGCACCCTCCACCTCGGACACGCCTTCCAGCACACGCTGATGGACGCCCTCACCCGCCGCAAGCGCATGCAGGGGTACGAAGCGCTGTGGCTGCCCGGCATGGACCACGCGGGCATCGCCACCCAGAACAAGGTCGAGCAGCAGCTCGCCGAGGAGGGCAAGTCCCGGCACGACGTGGGCCGCGAGGAGTTCGTCGCCCGCACCTGGCGGTGGAAGGAGGAGTACGGCGGCCGCATCCTGGGCCAGATGCGCCGGCTCGGCGACGGCGTCGACTGGTCCCGCGAGCGCTTCACCATGGACGAGGGCCTGTCCCGGGCCGTCCTGACCATCTTCAAGAAGCTCTACGACGACGAGCTGATCTACCGCGCCGAGCGGATCATCAACTGGTGCCCGCGCTGCATGACCGCCATCTCCGACATCGAGGTGGACTACCAGGACGACGACGGCGAGTTGGTCTCGCTGCGCTACGGCGACGGCGAGGACAGCGTCGTGGTCGCCACCACCCGGGTCGAGACGATGCTCGGCGACACCGCCGTCGCCGTCCACCCCGACGACGCGCGCTACGCCCACCTGATCGGCCGCCGGATCAAGCTGCCGCTGACCGACCGGACCATCCCGGTGGTCGCCGACGCCCACGTCGACCCGGAGTTCGGCACCGGCGCGGTCAAGGTGACCCCGGCCCACGACCCGAACGACTTCGCGATCGGCCAGCGGCACGGCCTGGAGTCGCTGACGATCATGGACGAGCGGGCGGTCATCACCGCGCCCGGTCCGTTCGAGGGCCTGGACCGCTTCGAGGCCCGCGCCGCCATCGTCGAGGCGCTGCGCGAGCAGGGCCGGGTCGTCGCGGAGAAGCGCCCTTACGTCCACTCCGTCGGCCACTGCTCCCGCTGCAAGACCACCGTCGAGCCGCGGCTGTCGCTCCAGTGGTGGGTCAAGGTCGAGCCGCTGGCCCGCGCGGCGGGCGACGCGGTCCGCGACGGCCGGGTGAAGATCCACCCGCCGGAGATGGAGAAGCGGTACTTCGACTGGGTCGACAACATGCACGACTGGTGCATCTCGCGGCAGTTGTGGTGGGGCCACCGCATCCCGGTCTGGTACGGGCCGAACGGCGAGCAGATCTGCGTCGGGCCCGACGAGGCGGAGCCCACCGGAGAGGGCTGGACCCAGGACGCCGACGTCCTGGACACCTGGTTCTCCTCCGCGCTGTGGCCCTTCTCCACCCTGGGCTGGCCCGAACAGACCCCGGACCTGGCGAAGTTCTACCCGACCGACGTGCTGCTCACCGGCCACGACATCATCTTCTTCTGGGTCGCCCGGATGATGATGTTCGGCCTGTACGCCATGGAGGACGTCCCGCCGTTCCACACCATCGCGCTGACCGGCCTGGTCCGCGACGAGTTCGGCAAGAAGATGTCCAAGTCCAACCCGAACTCGGTGGACCCGCTGACCTGGATGGACGCCTACGGCTCCGACGCGGTCCGCTTCACCCTGGCCCGCGGCGCCAACCCCGGTGCCGACGTGCCGATCGGCGAGGACTGGGTCCAGGCGTCCCGGAACTTCGCCAACAAGGTGTGGAACGCCACCCGGTTCGCGCTGATGAACGGCGCCACCGTCGAGGGTCCGCTGCCCGCGCCCGAGGAGATGTCCGCGACCGACCGCTGGGTGCTCTCCCGGCTGAACACCGTCGTCGCCGAGGTCGACGCCCTCTACGACGACTTCCAGTTCGCGAAACTCTCCGACGCGCTCTACCACTTCGCGTGGGACGAGGTCTTCGACTGGTACGTCGAGCTGTCCAAGACCACCTTCCTCAAGGGCGGCGACCCGGCACGCGTCTCCAGCCGGGTGCTCGGCGAGGTGCTGGACGTCACACTGCGGTTGCTGCACCCGATCGTGCCGTTCGTCACCGAGACGCTGTGGACCACCCTCACCGGCAAGGAGACGGTGGTCACCGCGGACTGGCCGAAGGCCGTGCTGGTCGCTGGCGCCGACGCGCCGGGCGGCTTCCGTGACGCGGCCGCCGAGGCGGAGATCGCCGAGGTGCAGCGGCTGGTCACCGAGGTCCGCCGGTTCCGCAGCGACCAGGGCCTCCAGCCCGGCCAGAAGGTCCCGGCCGAGCTGTCGCTCGACGGCACCCTCCTGCCGCCCCACGAGGACGCCATCCGGCAGCTGCTGCGGCTCCAGCCGGCCGGCGACGGCTTCCACGCCACCGCGACCCTGCCGGTCGGCGCGGCGCGGGTCGCCCTCGACCTGTCCGGGACGATCGACGTGGCCGCGGAGCGCAAGCGGCTCGCGAAGGACCTCGCCGCCGCCGAGAAGGAGAAGCAGCAGGCGGAGCGGAAGCTCGGCAACGATGCGTTCCTCGGCAAGGCGCCGGAGAAGGTGGTCGAGGGCATCCGCACCCGGCTGGCCGCCGCCGACGAGGACATCGCCCGGATCACCGCGCAGCTCGCCGCCCTCCCGGCGGCATAGCCACCGCACGGCACCCCTCGGGGTGGCACAGGCCCGGGCCGTTCGGCCCGGGCCTGTTCCGTAGACTGGACGCTGTGAGCGAGCACCGGCAGGACGACGATTTCCCGGACGACGGCTTCAGCGACGCCGCCGACCGGGCCGCGGACGAGGTCGACTACGACGCCGCGCACCAGGCCACCGACGAGGACGACTCGGAGGACGGCGAGGGCGGCGGGCCGCGCGAGGCGGACATGGCCGTCATCGAGGCCGGCAGCCGTACGCTGCGCACCCACGTCACCCCGCCCGCCCCGGAGGACGACGTGCCGGCCCGGCCCGCCGACCCCGAACTGGACCGGCAGCTGCGCGAGGTCGAGGACGAGCTGCTGGGCCGCTGGCCCGAGACGAAGCTCGACCCGTCCCTCGATCGGATGACCGCGCTGATGGACGTGCTCGGCCAGCCGCAGCGCTCCTACCCGTCGATCCACATCACCGGCACCAACGGGAAGACCTCCACCGCGCGGATGATCGAGCGGCTGCTGCTCGCCTTCGAACTGCGCACCGGCCGCTACACCAGCCCGCATGTGCAGTCCATGACCGAGCGGATCAGCCTGGACGGCGTCCCGATCTCCGCGGAGCGCTTCGTCGAGGTCCACCGCGACATCCAGCCGTACGTCGACATGGTGGACGGCTCCCAGCCGCACCGGATGTCCTTCTTCGAGGTGCTCACCGGCATGGCGTACGCGGCTTTCGCGGACGCCCCGGTCGACGTCGCGGTGGTCGAGGTCGGCATGGGCGGAAGCTGGGACGCCACCAACGTGGTGGACGCCACCGTGGCCGTGGTCTCCCCGATCTCGCTGGACCACACCGACCGGCTCGGCAGCACTCCCGGTGAGATCGCCGTCGAGAAGGGCGGCATCATCAAGAAGAGCGCCACCGCGGTCCTCGCCCAGCAGCCGCCGGACGCGGCGCGCGAACTGCTGCGGCGCTCGGTGGAGATGGACGCGACGGTCGCCCGCGAGGGCGAGGAGTTCGGCGTGCTCCACCGCGAAGTGGCCGTCGGCGGCCAGTTGCTGACCCTGCGCGGCCTCGGCGGCGAGTACGAACAGGTCTTCCTCCCGCTGCACGGCGAGCACCAGGCGCACAACGCGGCCCTGGCACTGGCCGCGGTGGAGGCGTTCTTCGGCATCGGCAGCGTGCACCAGCGCACCCTCGACATGGACACCGTGCGCGGCGCGTTCGCGGCGGTCACCTCGCCCGGCCGGCTGGAAGTGGTCCGGCGCAGCCCCACCGTGGTGCTGGACGCCGCGCACAACCCGGCCGGCGCGCGGGTCACCGCGGCCGCGATCAGCGAGGTGTTCGGCTTCAGCCACCTGGTCGGCGTGGTCGGGCCGAGCGGCGACAAGGACGTCCGCGGACTGCTGGAGGCGTTCGAGCCGGTCTTCGCCGAGGTCGTCGTCACCCGCAACTCCACTTCCCGGGCGATGGACGTGGACGCGCTCGCGGCGCTGGCCGTGGAGGTGTTCGGCGAGGACCGGGTGCAGGTCGAACCGCGCCTCGACGACGCCCTGGAGGCCGCGGTGACCCTCGCCGAGGACGAGGGCGAGTACGCCGGCGCCGGGGTGCTGGTCACCGGTTCTGTCATCACGGTCGGCCAGGCCCGCCTGCTGCTGGCCCGCCGGTAGGGGAGCCGGGGATGCGGACGCGTCAACGGACTTACTCGCGCACGCGGGCTGACTCGCGTACGCGAACTCACCCGCGCACGCGGACTTACTCGCGCACGCGGACTCACCCGCGTACGCGGACTCAGACGGATTTCAGAGGGAAGGGGGCCCGGGTATGCGGACCCTGTGTTCGAGCACGCTGATCGGCGAGTTCTTCGTGATCGGCTTCGCCGGGCTGGTCGCGATGAAGCATCCCGACCTGTCGATGGGCACCGTGTGGACGGTGTGCGGCATCGCGATGGTGCTGTGCGTACTGCTGTGCGGCGTGGTCACCCGCCCGTGGGCGGTCGTGGTCGGCTGGGCGCTCCAGATCGGGTTGATCGCCAGCGGCTTCGTGGTCGGTACGATGTTCGTGCTCGGCGTGATCTTCGCCGCCCTGTGGTGGGCGTCGATCCACTTCGGGCGCAAGGTCGACCAGATCAGGGCCCGGCACGCGACACAAGCCGCCTGACAACCGACCGGCACGTGCCTTGTAGGCTCGTCGTCACATTCGCTTGTCATACCCGTCAGGAGCCGCCCCGTGTCCCAGCGCACCCTTGTCCTCCTCAAGCCGGACGCCGTTCGCCGCGGCCTGGTCGGCGAGATCCTGGGCCGGATCGAGCGCAAGGCCGGCTGGTCGGTCAACGCGCTGGAACTGCGCACCCTGGACCGCGGCACCCTGGAGCAGCACTACGCCGAGCACGTCGGACGGCCGTTCTACGAGCCGCTGGTGGAGTTCATGGCGTCCGGCCCGTCGGTGGCCCTGGTCGTCGAGGGCGAGCGGGTGATCGAGGGCGTGCGCGCACTGGCCGGCCCGACCGACCCGATCGCGGCCGCACCCGGCTCCATCCGGGGGGATTTCGGCACCATCACCCGTGAGAACCTGGTGCACGCCTCGGACTCCGAGGAGTCCGCCGCGCGCGAGATCAAGCTCTTCTTCCCCACCTTGGCGTAACGCGGCGGCGACGCGTATGGTCCCGTGAGTCGGCGCGACCACGGTCCGACTGCCGCTGTGGCCGCGCCCGTTCCGGCAGGTACCGGGCCGAACGGGAACCAAACACTCCGACACGGCGTCACCATTACTGAGGTCCGCTGTGTGTTCTGATGACAATGGGCGTCGGAACCCCGACGCCGCGCTCAGCCCGGCGCGACTACGATGGAACCTCCGCCCACGCTCGGGAAGGCCAGACGTATCCACATGGCGAACAACATGTCGTTCATCGGCCGTGACATGGCTGTCGATCTCGGGACCGCCAACACGCTGGTGTACGTCAGGGGCCGCGGGATCGTCCTGAACGAGCCGTCGGTCGTCGCGGTCAACACCAATACCGGCGGCATCCTCGCGGTCGGTGCCGAGGCGAAGAAGATGATCGGCCGCACCCCCGGCAACATCGTGGCGGTGCGCCCCCTGAAGGACGGCGTCATCGCCGACTTCGAGATCACCGAGCGCATGCTGCGCTACTTCATCCTCAAGATCCACCGCCGCCGCTACATGGTCCGCCCGCGCGTCGTGGTGTGCGTGCCGTCGGGCATCACCGGCGTGGAGCGCCGCGCCGTGATCGAGGCCGCCACCCAGGCCGGCGCCCGTACCGTGCACATCATCGAGGAGCCGATGGCCGCCGCGATCGGCGCCGGGCTGCCCGTGCACGAGGCCACCGGCAACATGGTGGTGGACATCGGCGGCGGCACCACCGAGGTCGCGGTGATCAGCCTCGGCGGCATCGTCACCGCCCAGTCCATCCGGGTGGCCGGCGACGAGCTGGACAACGCGATCATCCAGCACATCAAGAAGGAGTACAGCCTGCTGCTCGGCGAGCGCACCTCCGAGCAGATCAAGCTGACCATCGGCTCCGCGTTCGCCGCCGAGAAGGACGACGAGCACACCGAGATCCGCGGCCGGGACCTGGTCAGCGGACTGCCCAAGACCGTGGTGATCTCCGCGGGCGAGGTGCGCAAGGCTATCGAGGAACCGGTGAACGCGATCGTCGACGCGGTGAAGACCACGCTCGACAAGTGCCCGCCGGAGCTGTCCGGCGACATCATGGACCGCGGCATCGTGCTGGCCGGCGGCGGCGCGCTGCTGCGCGGCCTGGACGAGCGGCTGCGGCACGAGACCGGCATGCCCATCCACATCGCCGAGTCCCCGCTGGACTGCGTGGCGCTCGGCGCGGGCAAGTGCGTGGAGGAGTTCGAGGCGCTTCAGCAGGTCCTCGACGCGGCCCCGCGCAGATGACGCAGAAGCGGATGACGCAGAAGACGAACCGCCCCACCCGGCGCAGGCGCGGTCACCACCGCGGCGCCGGATGCGGGCGCAACCCAGCACAGTAGCTCCGACCGGCCGCGGCCCCAGCGGCGGCGGGTCCGATGAGGAAGGCACGGACTGGCGCCCGTGAGGGACACAAAGGAGAGCCGGCTGCTGCTGGTACTGCTGGTGGTGGTGGCGCTCGCGCTGATCACCGTGGACATCCGGGGCGGTGAGAACTCACCGCTCGACCGGCCGCGGCGGGCGGCCCAGTCCGCCTTCGGCCCGGTGGAGAACGCGGTGTCCGGCGTCGTCGACCCGGTCGGCAACGCCGTGGACGCGGTCCGGGACTCCGGCCACGACAGCAGCACCATCAAGCGGCTGCAACGCGAGAACACCGAGCTCAAGCAGCAACTCGGCAGCAAGGACACCACCCGCGCCCGCGCCCAGGAGCTGGACAAGCTCCTGAAGGTCGCCGGCGCCGGGCAGTACACCGTCAAGGGCGCCCAGGTCATCGCGATAGGAGCGGCCCAGGGCTTCTCCTGGACGGTCACCATCGACTCCGGCAGCAACGACGGCCTCAAGCGCGACATGACGGTGATCAACGGCGACGGGCTCGTCGGCCGGGTCACCACCGTCGGCCGCTCCACCTCCACGGTCCTGCTCGCCAACGACCCGGACTTCACCGTCGGCACCCGGCTGGAGGGCAGCCAGGAGATCGGCTTCGCCAGCGGCCAGGGCAACCGGCCGATGCGGGACCAACTGCTCGACGGCAAGGCCGACGTGCACCGGGGCGACCGGGTGGTCACCTTCGGCTCCGAGGCGGACAAGCCGTTCGTGCCCGGCGTCCCGGTCGGCAAGGTGGTCAGCGTCGAACCGTCGGCGGGCAACCTCACCAAGACCGTCGAGGTGCAGCCCTTCGTCGGCTTCACCAAGCTGGACGTGGTCGGCGTGGTCGTGGTCGGCCCGCGCACCGATCCGCGCGACAGCGTGCTGCCGCCGCGGCCCACCCCGCCGCACACCGCGAAGCCCAAGGCGAAGAACTCCCCGACGCCAGGCGGTACCCCGAGCTCCGGCAGTTCGGACACCGCGCTTCCCCCGGGCACCAAGCCGACCAATTCGACCACCACCAGCGGGGACTGAGCCATGCGCCTGAACCGGATCGTGCTCTCCACCGTCCTGGTGGTGATCGCCCTGGTCGCCCAGGTCAGCGTGCTGGCCCGGCTGCACCTGCCCGGCGCGGTCCCGGACCTGCTGCTGCTGACGGTGCTCGGCCTGGCCCTCACCTACGGCCACGTCGGCGGCTGCCTGATCGGCTTCTTCGCCGGACTGCTCGCCGACATCGCGCCGCCCGCGGACCACGCCGTCGGCCGCTACGCCCTGGTGCTGTGCGTGATCGGCTACGCGGCCGGCCTGGCCAAGCCCGAAAGCGGCCAACTGCGCACCGCCGCCGGACCGATGCTGGTGGTGATCGGCGCCGCCATCGCCACCACGCTGCTCTACGCGGGCGTCGGCGGCCTGGTCGGCGACACCGCGGGCGCGCACGTCGGCCTGGCCAAGCTGGTCTTCACCGCGACGCTCTACGACCTGCTGCTCGCGCCGTTCGTGGTCCCGCTCATCATGGCGCTGGCCCGCCGCTTCGACCACGACCCGCTCGCCGACGACGCGGCGGGCGGCTTCGGCGGGGGCTTCGGCGGCGGTTCCGGCGGTGGCTCCGGCGGCCGCTTCCGGCCGCGCGGCCGATCCCGTACGAAGGCCGGCGCCGGCGCCGGCATCACCCCGCAGCGCGGCCTGTTCGGCCGGGCGAGGTTCAGCGGCGGCATGACGGCAAAGGGTGTACGGCGATGACGGCGAACGACGCGCGCGAGGCAGCCGGGCGGCAGACGACGACGATGCGTGCGGTTTCGTGCCGAGCGCGCGCAGAAGTGAGCGATTGAGATGAGCAACATCCCGGAGACCGGGCGGACATCGCGGGTCACGATCCGGCTGGTCATCCTCCAGGTGCTGGTCGTCTCGCTGCTGCTGACCCTCGGCGGCCGGCTGTGGTACCTCCAGATCCGCAACGGTCAGGAATACGACGCGCAGGCCAACAGCAACCACTTCCAGCAGGTCGTCACCTCCGCCGTGCGCGGCTCGATCCTCGACGACCGGGGCGTGCCGATCGCCAACAACCAGACCCTGCTGGTGGTCTCCGCCAACCGCACCGACCTGCTCCAGCAGCCGGACGACGGCAAGGCCGTACTGACCCGGCTGGCGAACGTCCTCGGCATGAAGCCGCAGGACGCGATGGACAAGGTGCGGCTGTGCGACGCGCAGACCCCGCGCCCGTGCTGGAACGGTTCGCCGTACCAGCCGATCCCGATCACCGACAAGGCCACCACCCAGCAGGCCCTCCAGATCATGGAGCGCCGCGAGGACTTCCCCGGCATCACCGCGGAGCCGACCGCCGTGCGCACCTACCCCGCGCCGGACAAGGCCAACGCCGCCCAGGTGCTCGGCTACCTCTCCCCGGTCACCGACAAGGAGGTGGCCGCTTCCGAGAAGACCAGCAACCCGCTGCTGCGCTCGGACCAGATCGGCCGCTCCGGCCTGGAGAGCACCTACGACGACCAGCTGCGCGGCAAGGCCGGCGTCACCAAGTACCAGGTCGACAACCTCGGCCGGGTGATCGGCAAGGCCGGTGACACCCCGGCCACACCCGGTGACAACCTGGTCACCAGCATCGACGCGAAGGTCCAGGCGGTCACCGAGAAGGAACTCAACGACGCCATGGTGACCGCCCGCAAGACGTACGACCCGGTCACCCACAAGAACTTCAAGGCCGACTCCGGTGCCGCGGTCGTCATGGACAACAAGACCGGTCAGGTCATCGCGATGGCCAGCGAGCCCACCTACGACCCGAACGAGTGGGTCGGCGGGATCTCCGCCAAGGACTACGCGGCGCTGACCAACACCAAGTCCAACTACCCGCTGCTCAACCGCGCCATCCAGGGCGAGTCCGCGCCCGGCTCCACCTTCAAGGTGGTCTCCACCTCCGCCGCGATCCGGGCCGGCTACAGCGAGGACGGCCCGTACGACTGCTCGTCGTCGTTCAACATCGGCTCCCAGGTCTTCCACAACGACGAGAACGAGAGCTACGGCCCGATCTCCCTCGCCCGCGCGCTCGAGGTCTCCTGCGACACCGTCTTCTACGGGATCTCCTACGACCAGTGGAAGAAGGACGGCGGGACCGACGCGAAGCACCCCAAGGACTGGTTCTACAAGACGGCCCACGACTTCGGCCTCGGCGCGAAGACGGACATCGACGTGCCGGGCGAGGTCACCGGCCGGGTGCCGGACCGCCAGTGGAAGCAGGACTTCTGGGAGGAGAACAAGGCCGACTGGTGCGCGACCGCCAAGAAGCACAAGAACGACAAGAACCCGCCGCTGAGCATCGCCATCGCCATCGAGAACTGCCCGGACGGCTACGTGCTGCGCGCCGGTGACTCGGTGAACTACGCGATCGGCCAGGGCGACACCCTCGTCACCCCGATCCAGATGGCCCGGATCTACGCAGCCCTCGCCAACGGCGGCACGCTCTACCAGCCGTCCATCGGCAAGGCCGTGATAAGCCCCGACGGCAAGACGGTCACCCCCATCAAGCCGAAGGTGACCGGCAAGCTCCCCGACTCCAAGTCCACGCTGAAGTACATCAACCAGGCACTGGCCGGCGTGGTCACCGAGGGCACCGCCGACTGGAAGTTCGGCAACTGGCCGCAGGACAAGATCCCGCTGCACGCCAAGACCGGTACCGCCGAGGTCTCCGGCAAGCAGAGCACCTCCTGGTTCGACACGTACACCAAGGACTACACGATCGTCATGACGATCTCCCAGGGTGGTACCGGCTCCGGCGGTTCGGGTACCGCGATCCGCCGGATCTACGAGTCGATGTACGGCATCCAGAAGGACAGCACCAAGATCGACGCGAAGAAGGGCATCATGCCCACGCCGGTCACCACGCTGCCGAAGATCTCCGCCGACGGTGCGGCGGTGAGCGCCCAGCAGGCCGCGTACTCCACCGCGGTCGCCGACAGCTTCGCCAACACCCCGGCCGGAGCGGGAGGCGGCGACCCGGCGCCCGTACTGGCCGCGCTCACCCCGACCCGCACCGAGAAGCTGCTGTACGGCAGGAAGAACACATGATGAGCGCGAACACCTACTCCGTCCGGCGGTTCACGCCGGAGCGCTCCACCATGGGCAAGCTGCTCGCGCGGGACTCCGTGGTGCGCCGGATGGACTGGCTGCTCTTCCTCGCCACGGTGCTGCTGTGCTTCATCGGCTCGCTGCTGGTCTACTCGGCCACCCGGCACCGCACCAACCTCACCCACGGCGACCAGTACTACTTCCTGATCCGCCATGTGATGAACGCCGGTATCGGCCTGGCGCTGTGCATCGGCGCCATGGCCATAGGGCACCACCGGATGCGCACCATCGTGCCGTTCTTCTACGCGCTGTCCATCCTCGGCATCCTCGCGGTGCTCAGCCCGCTCGGCTCGACCGTCAACGGCGCGCACTCCTGGATCATCATCGGCGGCGGATTCTCGCTCCAGCCGACGGAGTTCGTGAAGATCGCCATCATCATCGGCATGGCGATGGTGCTCTCCGCCCGGGTCGACGCCGGCGACCAGGAGCACCCCGACCACCGCCGGGTGATGCAGTCGCTCGCGCTGGCCGCGCTGCCCATCCTGGTCATCCTGATGATGCCCGACCTCGGGTCGGTGATGGTGCTCGGCGCGATCGTGCTCGGCGTGCTGCTCGCCTCCGGGGCGTCCACCCGCTGGGTGTTCGGCCTGATCGTCACCGGGGTGGTCGGCTCCATCCTGGTCTGGCAGCTCGGCATCCTCGACAAGTACCAGATCGACCGGTTCGCGGCGTTCGCCAACCCCGCGCTCGACCCGTCCGGCGTCGGCTACAACACCAGCCAGGCCCGGATCGCGATCGGCTCCGGCGGGCTGCTCGGCAAGGGCCTGTTCCACGGCAGCCAGACCACCGGGCAGTTCGTGCCCGAGCAGCAGACCGACTTCGTCTTCTCGGTGGCCGGCGAGGAACTGGGCTTCGTCGGCGGCGCGTTCATCGTCCTGCTGATCGGTGTGATCCTCTGGCGGGCCTGCTCCATCGCCCGCAACGCCACCGACCTGTACGGCACCATCGTGGCGGCCGGCGTCGTCGCCTGGTTCGCCTTCCAGTCCTTCGAGAACATCGGTATGACGCTCGGCATCATGCCGGTGACCGGCATCCCCTTGCCCTTTGTCTCCTACGGCGGATCATCGATGTTCGCCAACTTCGTGGCCATAGGGATTCTGCAGTCCGTGAAGATGCAGCGGCCCATGTCGGCGTAGGCCGTGTTCCGGAAGCGCCTCCCCTGCCTTCGGCGGGGGAGGCG
>NZ_JBFBIV010000065.1:0-50204 GCF_040702025.1 Streptomyces sp. NPDC088194
CCCTTCGGGGGCCCCGTGTTGCCCCCCACCCGGCCCCCCGCGACCCCGCTTGCGCGTGGCGCCCACCGCCCCTGACGGCGCGGGCACCCCGGCCGCGAGCTACGCCGCGAAGCGCGCCGCGAGCGCCTTCGCCTTCTCGGTCGCGTCCTCGTGCGCCTTGGCCCGCGAGGCGTCGGCCGCGTCGACGAGCGAGGCCATCGCCGGGTTGACCCGGGCCAGGGTCAGCTCGGGGATGATGAAGTCGACGTCCAGCGAGAGCATCCCGGTCAGCACCTTCTCCAGGTACGTGGTCAGGAACTCGTAGCTCTCGCGCGGCGTGCCCGGCCCGTAGCCGCCACCGCGCGCGGCCACCACCGTGGTGGGCTTGCCGGCCACCGAGCCGCCCTCGCCCGCGGTCCTGCCGACCATGATCACCTGGTCCAGCCACGCCTTGAGGCTGGACGGGATCGTGAAGTTGTACATCGGGGTGCCGATGAGGATCGCGTCCGCCTGCTCCAGCTCGTCCGCGAGTTCGGCGCGCAGCGCGGCCGCGGCGGCCTGCTCCGGCGTGTGCGACTCGGCCGGGACGTTGGTGCTGATGATGCCGTCGGCGGTCAGGTGCGGAAGCGGGTGGGCGGCGAGGTCGCGGTAGACGACGGTGCCGCCGGGGTGCTGGGCCTCCCACTCCTTGCGGAAGGTCGCGGTGACCTCGCGGGATATGGAGGAGTCCTGGAAGGCGGACGAGTCGATGTGCAGCAGAGTGGCCATGGGGGTTGAGCCTCTTCGTCGTAAAGGGGGGACAGGGGCGGGGGAGTAGCACGCAGCACGGCGCTCCGACGACGTTCTCCGACGTCAGCAGCGCCGCAAGTTCGTACGTAGCTATTTTTAACACAGAGACTTACTTTTTTGCAGCACTACCCCGCCGACGGAGTACGCTGTGTTCATGGAACGGGGACAGCAAGTGCGCCCGGGTACTCCCTGTCGGGGCGTGGATGTGGCCCTGACCAGGGTTTTCGAGCTGTTCGGCAAGCGATGGACCGGCTTGATCGTGGCCGTGCTCACACACCGCCCCGCGTACTTCGCCGAGATCCGCCGTGCCATTCCCCGGATCAGCGAGCGCATGCTCTCCGACCGGTTGACCGAACTCGCCGACGCGGGCCTGGTGGTCCGCGAGGTCGATCCGGGTCCGCCGCTGCGGGTCAGCTACGGGCTGACCGAGGCGGGGCTGGCCATCCGCCCGGCGCTGGGCGAGCTGACCCGGTGGGCCGAGAAGTACCTGCCGGACGTGCCCTGCACCGAGCCGGACCCGGTCGCCGCGGATGCGGTGGACGGGGTGGGCGCCGTGGGCACGGTCGGCGCGGTGGCGGACTCGGGCGAGTGCGCCGCGGGGTGAACCCGGGCCGATGTGCCGCCGCGTGAACGCGGGGCGCCGCCGGGTCGGCTACGACTGCGTCGCCGCGTCCTCGTTGTAACGCACCAGGTAGTCGGCGAACCGGGCCAGGTCCGCCGGGTCCCACGCCGACAGGCGCTCCTTGAACGTCTCCTGCCGCCGTACCCGTGCCGCTGCCAGGGTCTCCACGCCGTGCGGTGCGAGGTGCAGCACCTGGACCCGGTGGTCGGTCGGGTCGGTCCGCCGTTCCAGGAAGCCGTCCCGCTCCAGGGCCGCCACCTGGCGGCTGACCGTCGACTTGTCCAGCAGGTAGTGCGCGGCGAGGTCGGTCGCCCGGCAGCCCTGCTGCTCCTCCAGGTGCGCGAGGATGGTGTACGCCACCAGGGACAGTTCGGGGTGCATGCGCGCGGCGGTGGCGCGCGCCCGCCGGGCGAACGCGGTCAGCTCGCGCTGGATGGTCTCCAGCGACGCGACGGCCTCGGCCGGCCGGGCGGGGGTCGCTGCTGCTGACATCGCGGTCACGCTCCTGCCTGGTACGGCCGCGATCGCGAGTGATCGGCAGCGCAAGAGTTGTATATTACAACGATATCAGGAGGGCAGCGGCAGCTCGAACCACACCACCTTGCCGACCGCCTTCCGGCTGGTCCCCCAGCGCCGCGACAGGTTCGAGACCAGCGCCAGCCCGCGCCCCCGCACGTCGTCCGCCTCGGCGCGGCGCAGTTGCGGCAGGTTGTGGTTGTCGTCGCTCACCTCGACCAGCAGCTTGCCGACCCGCATCAGGCGCAGCTCGACCTCGTAGGAGGCGGCCTTGATCGCATTGGTCACCAGCTCGCTGACCAGCAGTTCCGCCACGTCGCCGAGGTGTTCCAGGCCCCACTCGGCGAGTTGGCGGCGGGTCAGCTCGCGGGCCCTGGCCACCTCGGTGTAGTCGATCAGCAGGGTCCAGCGGACCACGTCGCGCGGGGCGACGCCCTCGAAGCGGGCGACGAGCAGGGCCACGTCGTCCCTGCGGTCGTCGGAGTGCACCCGGGCGAGTATCTGCGCGCACACCTCCTCGGGGGACTGCTGCGGCTCGATCACGTTGGCGCACAGGGCCGCGAGCCCGGCGTCGATGCCCTGCCCGCGCACCTCGACCAGCCCGTCCGTGCACAGCACCAGCCAACTGCCGTCCGGCGCCGGGATCTCCACGGTCTCGAACGGCACCCCGCCCACCCCGATGGGCGCTCCGCCGGGGATGCGCAGCAGTTCGCCGTGGCCGTCGGAGCCGGCCAGCACCGGCGGGATGTGGCCGGCGTTGGCGAGGGTGAGGGTGCGGTGGATCGGGTCGTACACCGCGTAGACGCAGGTGGCGAGGTGTTCGGTGCCCAGGCGGTGGGCGAGGTTGTCGAGGTGGCGCAGCAGCTGCGCGGGCGGCAGGTCGAGCCCGGCCATGGTGATCACGGCGGTACGGAACTGGCCCATCACGGCGGCCGCCTGGAGCCCGTGGCCCATCACGTCGCCGACGATGAGCGCCACCCGGCCGCCGGGCAGCTGGATCGCGTCGAACCAGTCGCCGCCGACCTGTGCCTGCCGGTCCCCCGGCATGTAGTGGTGCGCGATGCGCACGCCGGGGATGCGGGGCGGCCGGGTCGGCATCATCGAGCGTTGCAGGGTGGCGGCGGCGCGCGACTCCTGGCGGTGCAGCCGGGCGTTGTCGATGTGCACGGCGCCGCGCGCGACCACCTCGCCGGCGGTGGCCGCGTCCCGGGCGTCGAAGGGGCGGCGGCCGGGCCCCCGCAGGAAGTAGACCCGGCCGAGCACGGTGCCGCGGGCGGTCAGCGGCGCCACGATCAGGGAGTGGCCGGCCATCAGCGGGCCGAGCGCCGGAACCCCGAAGTCGAGTGCGATGTCCGGGGAGAGCGCGGGGTCGACCACGGGCACCAGGACGGGGTCGCCGAGCCGGGGCACCATGTCGCCGGCGGGCAGCGCGATCAACTCGCCTTCGGGGATCGCCGTCTCCCAGGCGCCGGGCGGCCCGGGCAGAGCGGTGGCGACCCGGCGGACGAGCACGGTGTCGGACGGGCGGTCGTCCTTGGGCGGCTCGGTGTCGGAGAAGAGTTGGTCGACCACGAGCACCGAGGCGAGGTCCGCGAAGCGCGGCACGGTGACGGAGCAGAGTTCGCGTGCGGTGGTGTCCAGGTCGAGGGTGGAGCCGACGATCGAGCCGGCGGCCCGGAGCAGGGCGAGTTGCTCGTCGAGGGCGTTGCCGGCGGGGTGGGGGATCGCGGCGGTGGGGTCGGGGCGGGCGGTGCCGGCGGGGTCGGCGGCCTGGTCTCCGGTCCGATGATCGGACGGTACGGATGCGTCCGTCGGTCCAGCCGCGCCTTCCGGTCTTCCCGGTCCTGCCGGTCCTCCCGGTACTGCCGTGTCCGTCGGGGCGCCGTCGTCCGCCGGCGCCCCGACCGTGGACAGCGGGTAGGACGCGTACGACGTGAGGGACGGCAGCGGCACCGCAGTCAGCGCCGACGCGCTGGACAGGTCGCCGGCCCCCGTGGCCGTACCGCTGGTGGTGGGCCCGGCCGGGTGCGGCGCGGCGCCCGCCCGGTGGTCGCCCGGCAGCAGTTCCCTGCGTACGGCGGTCTCGGCGCGGGCGGCCGCGGCGAGCCGGGCGCGTTCGTGCGGCACCACCGGCAGCCGGGCGCCGTCCTCGACGTCGAGCGCGGGGTGGCCGAGGGCCGCGATCTGCCGGACGATCCGGTCCAGCCGACCCGGGCTGGCGCCCGGCAGCACGTCGGCGAGCCGCCCGGCGAGCGCCTGGCCCACGGCCGGATCGGCGCTCGGCGCCAGCACGGCGGCGACCGCGATGTCCTGGCGCTGCGGACCCTCCGCGCCGTACGGCAGCAGTCGCCCGCCGAGCGCGATCCGCAGCCCGCCGGTGCGCAGCGGCTTGGCGTGGGTGGCGATGGCGAGCATGCTCCGGCCGCCCGGCTCCACCAGCCGGTACGTCCACCACAGGACGTCCTTCACGGTGCCGTCGCGGTCGGTGGCGGCCAGTGCCCCGGCCCAGGAGGAGACGGTGAGGTCGTCCAGCAGTTCCAGGGTGTCCTGGCGGGCCGCGGCGGGACGCTTGTCCGTATGCCCGGCGGCCGGGCGGGTCGTGCTCAGCAGACCGGCCGCGCGGTGGCCGAAGACGTGCTCCCAGCGGTGGCCGAACAGTTCCTCGGCACCGCGGTTCCAGTACGAGATCCGGCCGTCGGGGTCCACGCAGAGCACGGCGAGCCGCAGCAGGGCGGCCAGACCCGGGGTGACCGGTGCGGCCGCGGTGATCGGCGCGGCGACGGGCGCGGTCACCGGTGCCGGGACAGGCGTGGGTGCGGGCACGGTCACCGGTGCCGGGACGGGCACGGGTACGGACGCGGCCGTGCGGGCGGACGGCAGCGGCGCGGGCCGTATCGCGGGCACCGCTGTGCCGGGGCCCGGCAAGGGCTCGGTGCGGTCGGAGCGGTCGGTGTGATGGTCCGGCTCGGTGGCATCGGGATGCCCGGTGATCTCGTCCAACGTCGTGCACCTGCGGTCCGGCGCTGAGGTTCCGCGCTGAGTAGGGTCGGCTTTCAAGGCAAGCACGAAACGTCCGGCCTGGTCGACCGATTGGCCGGATTGGCGCCCGCTCGCGGGATGCTGACGGTCCGTTCGCTGACGGCGATCGGCCGCGGGCGGACGGCGGCGGGCGCGGTGGCGACGCCGGGGGCCCGGGCCCCGTGAGCCCACCCGCACACCGGTGCCCGGCCGGGCCCGCTTCCCGCGGTCTGCCTGGGCCGTCGCCGCCGGCGCCCCGACCGGTTGACTCGTACGGGCGACCCGCGCGGCCGGCTCTTCCGCCCGGGAAGTCCCCGCCCACCGCCCCGGCAGGTGCGTAGCCCGCGGTCGCCCGTGACCGCACTCCAGCGAAGATCGACCGTAGAGGGCCTACGCTATCCGGGTGACGAACACCTCCGGACCCGGACCGTCCGCCGCCCCGTCCGCCGCCTCCGCCGATCCGTCCGCCGCCGCAGCGGCGGCTGCCGCGGCCGCGGACGGCGCCGTGCATGTGGACCCGGAGGGCCAGGAGCGGCTGGCGAAGGCGGTGCGCGCCGCCGAGCAGGCGCTGATCGAGTTCGAGATCGCGGTGGAGACCTTCCGGGTCGAGGTGGAGAACTTCTCCCGGCTGCACCACCAGCGGCTCGGCCCGATGTACGCGCGGCTGGACGAGCTGGACGCACTGATCGCGGAGGCCGTCGCCGCGCACAGCGGTGACCGGGCCGACATCGAGCGGGCCTGGGAGGCGCGCGCCCTGGTGATGCCGATGCCCGGGGTCGAGGAGCTGTTCGGCGGCCTGCTCGGCGCCGACGGGGTGCGGCCGGTGGAGGACCCCAACCCGCCGCGCCGGGTGCGCCCGGGCAAGGAGGCCCAGCGGCTCTACCGCGAACTGGTCCGCAAGGCCCACCCCGACCTCGCCCAGGACGACGCCGAGAAGGAGCGCCGCAGCGGCTTCATCGCCCGGGTCAACGAGGCGTACGCGTACGCCGACGAGGAGGGGTTGCGGGAACTGGCCGCGGAGTGGGAGGCCGGTCCGGTGCCGGTGGCGGACCTGCCGAGCGAGGCCGAGGTGCTCTACGCCCGGCTGGAGTGGCTCGCCGAGCGCAAGGAGAAGCTGGCGGCGCTGGCCGCGGAGCTCGACGACAGCGCCATCGGGCAGATGATGAAGCTCGCCCCCGACGACCCCGACGCGCTGCTCAACGAGATCGCCGAGCAGTTGCTCACCCAGGTCTCGCAGCGCGAGGCCCGGCTCGCCGAACTGGTCCACGGGGCTTCCGGCGGCTGAGGTAGCTTTCCCGTAGGCCGCACCGTTCCCGTGGCCCGCACCAATCGCACAGTTCGCACCATTCGCACAGTTCGCAGATTCCGTACTTCGTACGTCCGTACGCCCGTGTCCCAGGAGGCCGCGTCCGATGTTCCGCTCCCAGCTCCCCGCGGTGGATGCCTCCGCGGTACCGGCCGACGCGACCCTCCTCGATGTCCGGGAGGACGACGAGTGGGCCGCCGGGCACGCCGAGGGCGCCCTGCACATCCCGATGGGTGAGGTCGTCGCGCGGCTTTCCGAACTGCCCGAGGGCGGCACGGTCCACGTGCTCTGCCGGGTCGGTGGCCGCTCCGCGCAGGTCACGCAGTACCTGATCGGGCAGGGCGTGGACGCGGTGAACGTCAGCGGCGGCATGCTCGACTGGGAGTCGGCCGGGCGTCCGGTCGTCGACGACAGCGGCGCCGAGGGCTACGTCCTGTAGTACCGCCTGTGGTACCGCGCTCCGTAGCACCGGCTGCTACCGCCCGCGCTCGCGCCTTTCCTCTTTCGCAGAGCCGTTCCTGCGCCTGTGGATAACTCGGTAAGGTCACCGCCGGGGCCCCGGGTGGCTAGGGTCTGACGTCCAGGCCCCCGCGGATACCCGAACGTCGGACCCTGGGCGTTCAGGGCCGTGGTCGGATGCGTCGCGTGCAGCGGAGAGCGGAGAGACGGATGGGGCCAACGGACGGGCCGCCGCCCAATGTGGCGGCGCTGTCGCTGCCCGGGCGGATAGTCGTGGCGGTGACGGTCGGCGCGGTCGCGGTCGGCGCGCTGCTCCACCTGGGGATGGTGTTCCTGTACGTGGCGCCTTCGAACACGCTCAGCAAGGAGCACGCGGCCGCCGTCAACGACTACATCTACCCGGAGTTCGAGCAGAACTGGAAGCTGTTCGCCCCCGACCCGCTCCAGCAGAACGTGCACATCCAGGCCCGCGCCGAGCTGAGCAAGCCCGGCGGCGGCACCGAGACCACCGGTTGGGTGGACCTGACCGGCATGGACATCGCGGCGATGCGGCACGACCCGCTGCCCAGCCACACCCAGCAGAACGAACTGCGCCGCGCCTGGGGCTACTACACGGACACCCATGACGCCCAGGAGCAGGCGACCAGCTCCGGCGGCGACCTGAGCCGCACCTACCTCCAGCGCATCATCCAGGGGCGGCTCGGCAAGAAGCTGAACGGCGGCACGGTGGTCCGCATCCAGGCCCGCGCGGCCACCACCCCGGTGGCGCAGCCGTCCTGGAGCGTCGGGGCGTCCTCGCCCACCACCCAGTACCGGACCCTGCCGTGGTGGGGCGTCGACTCCGCCGCCCCCGGCGCGACGCCCGACCCGGGTACGACCGCCGCTCCCGGTACGACCGCTGCTCCCGGCGCGACGCCGAGCAGCCCCGGCCCGAGCACCACTGCTCCGGCGCCGACCACCACCACTCCCGGGCAGCAGGGGGCCTCCTCATGACCGCGCCCCGCAGCCACGCCGAGACCCCGGCCGGGCGGCACGTCCCGGCCACGCCCACGTATGCCGGTGTGACCGCCGCACTCGACCGCGGTGTCACCCGCGGCCTGGCCCGGATCACCAGCGGCGCCATCGGCCCGTACCAGAGCGCGGTGGTCCGGATCGGGATGTCGCTGACCTGGCTGCTGTACCTGCTGCGGGAGTTCCCGCACCGCGGTGCGCTCTACGGCCCGCACAGCGCCTGGGGGTTCGACCTCGCGCAGCGGCTGCTGGCCGGCAACCACGCGTTCAGCGTTCTGATGTGGAGCGACAGCCGGGCCTGGTTCGAGATCGGCTACGCCTTCGCGATCCTGGCGAGCGCGGCGCTGATGCTGGGCTGGCGGACGCGGACGTCCGCGCTGATGTTCATGGTCGGGGTGCTGTCGCTCCAGAACCGCAGCGTCTTCATGGGCGACGGCGGCGACAACGTGGTCCACATCATCGCGATCTACCTCGCCTTCACCCGCTGCGGCCAGGTCTGGTCGCTCGACAGCCGCAGGGCGCGGCGCCGGGCGGAGAAGGAGGAGGCCGAGGCCGAGGTGTCCTCGGCAGCGGTGGAAGCCGGCGATCAGGGTTCTGGCGCCGGCGTGGACGCGGCCGGCGACGTGAGCACGGAGCCGGCGCCCGGCGCCCGGGCGGCGCGCGCCGGGGTCGATCCGGTCGGCGTGGCGCTGTGGACGGTCTTCGGCGCGGTGCTGCTCGCCGCGTCGTTCGGGGACAAGCTCAGCACCGGCTGGGACCTGGTCTTCTGGGCCTGCTGGGTCGGGCACGCGGTGTGGTGGGCGGTCCGCCGCTACGCGCCCGGCGAGCCGCGCACGGTGCTCGACATCATCGCCAACGTGGTCCACAACGGCGCGATGCTCGTGATCGTGGTCGAGGTGTGCCTGATCTACTCCACCGCCGGCTGGTACAAGATCCAGGGCAGCCGCTGGCAGGACGGCACCGCGCTGTACTACCCGCTGCACCTGGACGACTTCACGCCCTGGCCGGCGCTGTCCCACACGCTGGCGAGCCACGCCGTCATGGTCATGCTGATCACCTACGGCACGGTGATCGTCCAGGTCGCCTTCCCCTTCACCCTCTTCAACCGCCGGGTGAAGAACGTGCTGCTGGTCGGGATGATCATCGAGCACGCCTCGATCGCCGTGGTGCTGGGGCTGCCCTTCTTCTCGCTGGCGATGATCTCCGCCGACGCGGTCTTCCTGCCGACCGGTTTCCTGCTCTGGGCCGAGCAGCGGATCACCGGCCGCCGGCGCGGCCGGGAGCGCGCCACCGGGGCCCTGCCGGGCCAGCGCGCCGACGACCTGGCCGAGCCCGCCGTGGGCCCGCCGCCACCGTCGGCCGTCACCTGAGGGGACTCGCCGCCCGCGGTGCCGCACCGGACGGGCCTGCCCCGGCGGGGCACCGGGGCCCGGCCCGTAGGGTGAGCGCATGACCGAGGACGAGGCCGCGCGGCCAGGGAGCGGCGCGGCCGCGGCGCACCGCTGGCAGGCGGCGACCGATGCGCGGTGCGTGTTGCTCGACGGCTTCCACGCGCTCAAGCACGCGCTGCGTTTCGGCGCCGACGTACGGGTCGCCGTGACCGCGGACCGGCCCGGGCTGCTGCGGCTGGCCGCCGAGTTGGCACCCGACCTCACCGCGGAACTGGCCGGGCGGGTCGCCGAGGTGCCGGGCCCGGTGCTGCGCGAACTGGTGCCCCGGGTGCATCCGACCGGCGTGGCCGCGCTCGCCGCCCGCCCGGACCGCGCGGCGAACCTGGCCGACCTGCACCGCATACCCCGGCTCGCCCCGCTGGTCGTGTTGGACTCCCCGCGCAACCTCGGCAACGTCGGTGCCGTCATCCGCCTCGCCGCCGGCTTCGCCGCCACCGGGGTGGTGACCACCGGCGACCTCGACCCCTGGCACCCCAACGCCGTACGGTCCGGCGCCGGGCTGCACTACGCCACCGCGGTCGAGCGCGCGGACCCGGACGCACTGCCGCCGGGTCCCCGCTATGTCCTGGACCCCGAGGGCGAGGACATCCGCGACACCGGCCTGCCCGACGACGCGCTCGTGGTCTTCGGGTCCGAGCGGCACGGCGTCTCCGCCGCGCTGCGCGACCGGGCCGACGCGCTGGTGTCGCTGCCGATGCGGGCGCAGGTCTCCAGCTACAACCTCGCCACCAGCGTGGGCATGGCGCTCTACCACTGGGCGGCCACCTCCCGCTCGCCGCTGGTGCCGGGGCGGGGCGGGCCGGGCGGGCACTGAGCCGGGGGCCGGCCCGGCCCGCCCCGGCCCACTCGGGGCAGGACGGCCCGCCTGTCAGGCCGGGCGGCGCACCTCCACCACCCGGAAGCGGTTGGCGACGAAGGCTCCGTCGCACAGGGCGGAGTTCGCCGCCGGGTTGCCGCCCGAACCGTGGAAGTCGGAGAACGCGGCGGTCTGGTTGACGTACACCCCGCCGGTGAGGTTCAAGGAGAGCTGGGCGCACTCCTCGAAGCAGACCTCTTCCAACTCCCGCTCGACCTGCGGGGACGTGGTGTAGCCGGCGACGGTCATGGCGCCCTTGTCCCGGATGGTGCGGCGCAGCAGCTCCAGCGCGTCGGCGGTGGAGTCCACGGCGACGGCGAAGGAGACCGGCCCGAAGCACTCCGTCAGGTAGGCGGACTCGGCGTCCGGCTTCGCGCCGTCGAGCGAGACGAGCGCGGGGGTGCGGACCACGGCGTCCGGGAAGTCGGGGTGGGTGACCGCCCGGGAGGCCAGCGCCACGCCGCCGATGCCGGGGGCGGCGTCGAGCCGGGACTTCACGTCGGCGTTGACCAGGGCGCCGAGCAGGGCGTTGGCCCGCGCGTCGTCACCGAGGAGCTTGTCGACCGCGGCCGCGAGGTCGGCGACCACCTCGTCGTAACTCCGGGGGCCCTGGTCGGTGCTGATGCCGTCGCGGGGGATCAGCAGGTTCTGCGGGGTGGTGCACATCTGGCCGCTGTAGAGGGACAGCGAGAAGGCCAGGTTGGCGAGCATGCCGCGGTAGTCGTCGGTGGAGTCGATCACCACGGTGTTGACGCCGGCCTTCTCGGTGTAGACCTGGGCCTGCCGCGCGTTCGCCTCCAGCCAGTCGCCGAAGGAGGTGGACCCGGTGTAGTCGATGAGGCGGATCTCGGGGCGCAGCGCGAGGGTCTTGGCGAGCCCTTCACCCGGACGGTCCACCGCCAGGCAGACCAGATCCTGCGGATAGCCCGCCTCGGCGAGCACCTCGCGGGCGATCTCGACGGTCAGCGCGAGTGGCAGCACGGCCCGCGGGTGCGGCTTGACCAGCACCGCGTTCCCGGTCGCGAGGGAGGCGAACAGGCCCGGGTAGCCGTTCCACGTCGGGAAGGTGTTGCAGCCGATGACCAGGCCGATGCCGCGCGGCACCGCCGTGAACGTCTTGCGCAGGCCGATCGGGTCCCGCTTGCCCTGCGGCTTGGTCCACTCCGCGGTCTCCGGGGTGCGGACCTGCTCCACGTACGCGTACGCGACCGCCTCCACGCCGCGGTCCTGCGCGTGCGGGCCGCCGGCCTGGAGCGCCATGGTGAACGCCTGGCCGGTGGTGTGCATCACGGCGTGCGCGAACTCCTGGGTCCGCGCGTTGATCCGCGCGATGATCTCCAGGCAGACCAGGGCGCGGATCTCGGGACCTGCCTCGCGCCAGGCGGGCATCGCCGCGCGCATGGCGGGCAGCAGCACGTCGGGATCGGGGTGCGGGTACTGGATGCCGAGGTCGATGCCGTACGGCGAGTGCTCGTCGCCGGTCCACTCGTCGGTGCCCGGCTGGTCGAGCGGGAAACGGCCGCCGAGGCGCGCCTCGAAGGCGGCGCGGCCGGCCTCGGGGTCGGGATACGCCTTGGGGTGTTCGGGGTGCGGCGACCAGAACGCGCGGGTCCTGACGGCCTCCAGTGCCTGGTCGAGGGTGCCGCGGTGGCGGTCGACCAGGAGCACGGTGGAGAGATCGGCGGACATGGGACCAACTCCTCGTCGAGCTGGGCTGAGTGGCGGGGACACCGCTAGATTAACCGAATGTTCGGTCGGGACAAGAGGAGCTTCTCGGCCTGTGGATAACTTCGCGGACCACCCCGCGGACGACGTCGACGACCTCGGCGAGGAGAGAGCAACCGTGACCGCACCAGATCTGACCAGCACCGTCGCCGTCGTCGGCGCGGGCACCATGGGCCAGGGCATCGCGCAGGTCGCGCTGGTGGCCGGCCATCGCGTGCTGATCCACGACGCCGTGCCGGGCCGGGCCCGCGCGGCCGTGGAAGCGGTCACCGCCCGGCTGGACCGGCTGGTCGAGAAGAGCCGGCTCGGCACCGAGGAGCGCGCGTCGGCGCTGGCCCGGCTCGCGGCGGCCGAGACCATTGCGGACCTGGTGCCCGCCCGGCTCGTCGTGGAGGCCGTGGTCGAGGACCTCGCCGTCAAGCAGGGGCTCTTCGCCGAACTGGAGCGGGTGGTCGCCGACGACTGCCTGCTGGCGACGAACACCTCCTCGCTGTCGGTGACCGCCGTGGCGAGCGGCCTGCGCCGCCCGGGCCGGCTGGTCGGGCTGCACTTCTTCAACCCGGCGCCGCTGCTGCCGCTGGTCGAGGTGGTCGCCGGCGCGGCCGGCGACCCGGCCGCCGTGACCGCCGCGTTCGACCTCGCCGCCGCCTGGGGCAAGACCCCGGTGCGCTGCACCGACACCCCGGGCTTCCTGGTCAACCGGATCGCCCGCCCCTACTACGCCGAGGCGCTGCGCGTGTACGAGGAGCGGGCCGCCGACCCCGCCACCATCGACGCCCTGCTGCGCGAGAGCGGCGGCTTCGCGATGGGCGCGTTCGAGCTGACCGACCTGATCGGGCAGGACGTCAACGAGGCGGTCACCCGCTCGGTGTGGGAGGCGTACGGCCGCGATCCGAAGTTCGGGCCCTCGCTGGCGCAGCGCCGGCTGGTGGAGTCCGGCCGGCTGGGCCGCAAGGCGGGGCGCGGCTGGTTCCCGTACGGCCCGGGCCACAGCGCGGCCGAGGTGGCGGCGGCCACCGAGCCGCACACCGCCGACGCGGCCCTGGCGCCGGAGTTCGTCACCGTCCGCGGGGAGCTCGGCCCGGCCGCGGAACTGGCCGCGCTCGCCGAGGAGGCGCGGGTGGAGGTGCGCAGGGGACCCGCGGCGCACGGGACGACGGGCGGCGCGTTCGTCCTGCCCGGCGGCGTCCGCCTGCACCTGGCCGACGGGCGGCTGCCGGGCGAACCGTCGATCCAGTTCGACCTCGCGCTGGACTACCGGGCCGCCACCAGGGTGGCGATCGCGCCGGCCGCCGGGGTGCACGCCGACGCCGTCGCCGAGGCGACCGGCCTGTTCCAGGCCATGGGCAAGGAGGTCAGCGTCATCCGGGACGTGCCCGGCATGGTGGTCGCCCGCACCGTGGCGATGCTGGTGGACTTCGCGCTGGACGCCGTCGCCCGGGAGGTGGCGACCGCGCACGACGTGGACACCGCGATGCGGCTGGGCGTGAACTACCCGCTGGGGCCGCTGGAGTGGGGCGAGCGGATCTCGCTGCCCTACGTGCGGGACCTGCTGGACGGCCTGCACGCCTGGTACCCGACCGGACGGTACGCACCCGGTCCTGAACTGAGGCGGCGTGCGGCGGCGGCCCGGGATGTGGTCTGCTCATGACCATGCCCAAGCGCGACACCTACACACCGGACTCGCTGCTCGCCGTGGCCGTCGAGGTCTTCAACGAGCGCGGTTACGACGGCACGTCCATGGAGCACCTGTCGCAGGCGGCGGGCATCTCCAAGTCCTCGATCTACCACCATGTGCGCGGCAAGGAGGAACTGCTCGAACGGGCGGTCGGCCGCGCCCTGGAGAGCCTGTTCGGCATCTTCGAGGAGACCGGCGCGACCGCGGGCCGCGCGGTGGACCGGCTGGAGTACGTCACCCGGCGCACCACCGACATGCTGGTCGAGGAGCTGCCCTACGTCACCTTGCTGCTGCGGGTGCGCGGCAACACCGGCACCGAGCGGCGGGCGATGGAGCGGCGCAGGGAGTTCGACCAGCGGGTGGCGGAGCTGCTCAAGGCCGCCGTCGCCGAGGGCGACCTGCGCGCCGACGTCGAGCCCCGGCTTGCCACCCGGCTGCTGTTCGGCATGATCAACTCGGTGGTGGAGTGGTACCGCCCGGACGGCCGCGGCTCCGTGCAGGCCGAGCAGGTCGCGGACGCGGTGGTGCGGCTGGCCTTCGACGGGCTGCGGATACCGCCGGGCACAGACTCCTGACGGCCGCCGATCGCGCGGGTCGATCCAGCCGGCCGACCGGGTCGGCCGACGCACCTGGTCGGCACACCGGCCCGGTCGGTGGACCGCCCTAGATCGTCGGGTACCCGTCCGGGCCGATCTCCTGCCGCGGCCAGTCCCCGACCACCAGGTCGGTCTCCTCGAAGACCAGCAGCGTGCGGCTGCTGAGCACCTCCTCGATCGCCTGTAGCCGGGTGAGCACCAGTTCGCGCAGGCTGCGGTTGTCGACCGTGTGCACCAGCAGCAGGACGTCGAAGTCCCCGCTGACCAGTGCGATATGGACGACACCCGGAAGAGTGACGAGTTTCTGCCGGACGGTCCGCCACGAGTTCTGGACGATCCTGAGCGTGATGTACGCGGAGGCGCCGTGCCCGGCGCGTTCGTGGTCGATCCGGGCGCTGAATCCTCGGATGACTCCGTCCTCGACCAGCCGGTTGATCCGGGCGTACGCGTTGGCCCGGGAGACGTGTACACGCTCGGCCACGGAGCGTATCGACGCCCTGCCGTCCTCCTGGAGCAGCCGCAGGATCGTGCGGTCGATCGCGTCCAGAGGTCGGACCCCTTGTGCGTCTTCGGCCATCTGTTCTCTCGCCATCCCCCCGGGACTCCTTAGCATGGACGTACTGGCTCCATCTCAGGCTGTGCAGAACCGTTTGTCCACAGGCCGAACCACCCCGTAGCCAAAATGCCTCCGGCGACCGAACAATCGGTTGGGAGAGCGAGACCCGCTCTCGCCGCCCCGACCACACCGGTCACCGATTCCAAGGAGGTGCTCGCGATGACTGTCCTGGACACCCCCGCCTGGCGCCCGCGCACCGAAGCCGGGCCGCTGTTGCCCGACCAGGAGCCGTTCCGGCTGCTCGGCACCCCCGAGGCCGCCCGGCTCGCCCCCGCGCTGCTCACCGAGCTGTACGCCCAGCTCGTCCGCGGCCGCCGGTTCAACCGGCAGGCGACTGCTCTGACCAAGCAGGGCCGGCTCGCGGTCTACCCGTCGAGCACCGGCCAGGAGGCGTGCGAGATCGCCGCCGCGCTCGCGCTCGGCCCGCGCGACTGGCTCTTCCCCAGCTACCGCGACACCCTCGCGGTGGTCGCCCGCGGCGTGGACCCGGTCGAGGCGCTGACGCTGCTGCGCGGCGACTGGCACACCGGATACGACCCGCGCGAGACCCGGGTGGCCCCGCTCAGCACCCCGCTGGCCACCCAGCTGCCGCACGCGGTCGGCCTCGCGCACGCCGCCCGGCTCAGCGGTGACGACGTGGCGGCGCTGGCCATGGTCGGCGACGGCGGCACCAGCGAGGGCGACTTCCACGAGGCGCTGAACTTCGCGGCGGTGTGGAAGGCCCCGGTGGTCTTCCTGGTGCAGAACAACGGCTTCGCGATCTCCGTGCCGCTGTCCAAGCAGAGTGCCGCGCCGTCCTTCGCCCACAAGGCGGTCGGCTACGGCATGCCCGGCCGCCTCGTGGACGGCAACGACGCGGCGGCCGTCCACCAGGTGCTCACCGAAGCGGTGGACCGGGCCCGCGCGGGCCGCGGCCCCACCCTGGTCGAGGCGGTCACCTACCGGATCGACGCGCACACCAACGCCGACGACGCGACGCGCTACCGCGACGAGGACGAGGTCGCCGCCTGGCGCGCGCACGACCCGGTCACCCTGCTGGAGCGCGAGCTGACCGGCCGCGGCCTGCTCGACGACGCGCTGCGGCAGCGCACCACCGACGACGCGGAGGCGCTCGCCGCCGCCCTGCGCGAGCGCATGCACGACGACCCGCGGCTGGACCCGATGGAGCTGTTCGCACACGTCTACGCGGAGCCCACGCACCAACTGCGCGAGCAGGAGGCCATGCTGCGCGCCGAGCTGGAAGCGGAGCAGCGCTCATGAGCCCCACCTCCTCGGCCGCCGCCCAGGCCGCGGCGCCCGCTTCCCCCGCCGGGAAGCCTGCCGGGAAGCCCGCCACCATGGCACAGGCGCTCAACCAGGCGCTGCGGGACGCGCTCAGCTTCGACCCGACCGTCCATGTGCTCGGTGAGGACGTCGGCACCCTCGGCGGCGTCTTCCGGATCACCGACGGACTGGCCCGCGACTTCGGCGACGACCGCTGCACCGACACCCCGCTCGCCGAGGCCGGCATCCTCGGCGCCGCGGTCGGCATGGCGATGTACGGGCTGCGGCCGGTGGTCGAGATGCAGTTCGACGCCTTCGCCTACCCGTCGTTCGAGCAGCTCGTCAGCCATGTGGCCAAGATGCGCAACCGCACCCGGGGCGCGCTGCCGCTGCCGATCACCGTCCGCATCCCGTACGGCGGCGGCATCGGCGGCGTCGAGCACCACAGCGACTCCTCCGAGGCGTATTACCTGCACACCCCGGGGCTGCACGTGGTGACGCCGGCGACCGTCGAGGATGCCTACGGGCTGCTGCGGGCCGCCATCGCCTCCGACGACCCGGTGGTGTTCCTGGAGCCCAAGCGGCTGTACTGGTCGAAGGCCGACTGGTCGCCGCAGGCGCCGCGCGAGGTCCCGCCGATCGGGCGCGCGGTGGTGCGCCGCCCCGGGCGCAGCGCCACCCTGATCACCTACGGTCCCTCGCTGCCGGTCTGCCTGGAGGCCGCCGAGGCGGCGAAGGAGGAGGGCTGGGACCTGGGCGTGGTGGACCTGCGCAGTCTGGTGCCGTTCGACGAGGAGACGGTGGCGCGGGTGGTGCGCGGCACCGGGCGGGCGGTCGTGGTGCACGAGTCGTCCGGGTTCGGCGGCGCGGGCGCGGAGATCGCCGCGCGGATCACCGAGCGCTGCTTCCACCACCTCGAGGCGCCGGTGCTGCGGGTGGCCGGGTTCGACATCCCCTACCCGCCGCCGATGCTGGAACGGCACCATCTGCCCGGGGTCGACCGGATTCTGGACGCCGTGGGCCGGTTGCAGTGGGAGGAGGGGTGATGGCCGCGGTCAAGGAGTTCACCCTGCCCGACCTCGGCGAAGGGCTCACCGAGGCCGAGATCGTGCGCTGGCTGGTCGAGGTCGGCGAGGTCGTCGCGGTGGACCAGCCGGTGGTGGAGGTGGAGACGGCGAAGGCCGTGGTGGAGGTGCCCTGCCCCTACGGCGGGGTGGTCACCGCGCGGTTCGGGGCGGAGGGCGACACCCTGGCGGTCGGCCGCCCGCTGGTGACGGTCGCGGTCGGCGCGGACCCGGGCCCGGGCGGCGGTGACGGCGGGGGCTCTGCCGGCGGGAGCGGCGACGGCGGGCCCGAGGGCTCGGGGAACGTCCTGGTCGGCTACGGCACCCAGGCGGCGGTCGCCCGTCGGCGCAGCCGGGTCAGGGCGGTCGGCGCGGCGGTCGGCCACGAGCCGGTGGCCGGTGCCGCGAGGACCGCGCGCGGCGATGCCGGTCACCCGGACGGCGGACCGGTCGCGGTGATCTCGCCGCTGGTGCGCCGGCTCGCCCGGGAGAAGGGCCTGGACCTGCGGTCGCTGACCGGCACCGGCCCCGACGGGCTGATCCTGCGGGCCGACGTGGATCGGGCGGCGGGCACCACGACAGGTGCGGTGGCTGATGTCGGGGCTGATGTCGGGGCGGAGGTCGCGGCGGAGGTCCCGACCGCCCAGGCCGAGCCGGCGGCGGCCCGGCAGCCCGTCGACGGAGAGGTGCGCGTCCCGCTGCGCGGGATACGCGGCGCGGTCGCGGAGAAACTGGCGCGCAGCAGGCGGGAGATCCCCGACGCCACCTGCTGGGTCGACGCGGACGCCACCGAACTGCTCGCGGTGCGCGCGGCGATGAACGCCGCGTCGGCCACGGCGGGCACATCGGCCACCGCGGGCACGGGCGGTGAGGGCACGCGGATATCGGTGCTGGCGCTGATGGCCCGGATCGTGACGGCCGCGCTGGCCCGGCACCCGGAGCTGAACGCGTCGGTGGACACCGCGCGGGGCGAGATCGTACGGCTGCCGGCCGTGCACCTCGGCTTCGCCGCGCAGACCGAGCGCGGCCTGGTCGTGCCGGTGGTGCGGGACGCGCAGGCCAGGACCACCGCCCAGCTGTCGGCGGAGATCGGCCGGCTGACGGAGGCGGCCAGGACCGGGTCGCTGACGCCCGCCGACCTCACCGGCGGGACCTTCACGCTCAACAACTACGGCGTGTTCGGGGTGGACGGCTCGACGCCGATCCTCAACCACCCAGAGGCGGGCATGCTCGGGGTGGGCCGGATCGCGGCCAAGCCGTGGGTGCACCAAGGGGAGTTGGCGGTGCGGCAGGTGGTGCAGCTGTCGTTCACCTTCGACCACCGGGTGTGCGACGGCGGCACGGCGGGCGGCTTCCTGCGGTTCGTCGCCGACTGCGTGCAGGACCCGGCGGTGCTGCTGGCCTCGGTCTGAGCGGCATACTCGCGGGCATGACGACGCGCTACGACGCGGTGGTGCTCGCCGGTGGCGCGGCCCGCCGGCTCGGCGGCACCGACAAGCCCGCGCTGCCGGTCGGCGGCCTGATGCTGCTCGACCGGGTGCTCGCGGCCTGCGCGGCGGCGGACGGGACCGTGGTGGTCGGCCCGCGCCGGCCGACCGTACGGCCGGTGCGCTGGGCCCGCGAGGAGCCGCCCGGCGGTGGACCGGTGCCGGCGCTGGCCGCCGGGCTCGCCGCGCTGTCCGCGATCGGGCCGCCTGCGGCCGGCCCCGCGGGCGGTTCGGGCGGTTCGGGTGCGCCCGTCGCGGACGTGGTCGTGGTGCTCGCCGCCGACCTGCCGTTCCTGACGGCGGCGACGGTCGGCGCGCTGGCGGACGCGGCGGCCGGCGCCGGCAGCGCCGTGGAGGGTGTGGTGCTCACCGACGCGGACGGGCGGGACCAGCCGCTCGCCGCCGCCTACCGGTGGGAGCCGCTGCGCCGCGAACTGGCCCTGCTCGCGGGGGAGTACGGCGGTCTGGCCGGGCTGCCGCTGCGCCTGCTCACCGGCGAACTGGCGCTGCGCAGGATGGCCGATCCGACGGGCGAGGCGTCGTTCGACTGCGACACCTGGGAGGACGTGGCGGCGGCCCGGGCCCGGCTGGAGCGCCGGCCCGAGGGGTGAGCCTGCGTGTCGCCCGGGCCGGGATCGGGGACGATGGGCCTGTGTTGGACGAATGGATCGCAGCAGCCAAGACCGAACTGGGCATCGACCTGGACGTGGACACCCGCGTCCTGCTCGACCTCGCCCGCGACGCGGCACACGGGGTGGCGCGGCCGGCCGCGCCACTGACCACGTTCCTCGTGGGGTACGCCGCGGGGCGTGCGGGCGGCGGTCCGGACGAGGTGCGGGCGGCGGCGGAGAAGGCCGCGGCGCTGGCTCGGCGTTGGGCCGAACAGGCGGAACAGGCCGCGGCGTCCGGCCAGGATGGCACCGGCGCAGGCACCGGCGGCCCCTCGGGTACCTCGGGCACCGCGGGCGCCCCGGAATGAGCGCCCCAGGTCCCGGCTCCGCACCCGGCGACTGCGAACCCGTCCGCTCCGGCGGCCTGTCCGCCCCTGCCCCCGCCGCCGGACCCGCGCCCGCCCGCGAATCCGCCCCCGAATCCACCCCCGGCTCCGACCGTTCCGACCGCTGCGACCCCGTGGACGTCGACCCCGTGGACGTCGACCCCGCCCTCCTGGCCCTTGCCGCCGACCCCCTGGCGAAGGCGTACATGGACGGGCTCGGCCTCACCGAGTACCTGCGCCGCCGCGCCCACCCGGCCGTCGCCGCCCCCGACCCCGGCGGCCCACCCGAGTCCGGCGGCCCGCTCCCCTCCGACCCCGGCCGCCCCGTCGTCCACCGGCTGGACACCCCTTGGCTCAGGGCCCGCCACACCGCGCTGGCCGCCGCCCGCCAACTGGACGCGGAGCGCGTGCCGTTGGGCGAGCAGGCGCTGGGCGCGGCGCTGGCGCGCGGGCTGGCGGCGCTGACGGACCTGCCGCCGTTCGACTCCTCGGCGATGGACGGCTGGGCGGTCGCCGGTCCCGGGCCGTGGCGGCTGGCGGGCCAGGTGTTCGCCGGTCAGCAGACCGCGGCCCGACTCGCGGACGGGCACGCCGTGCGGGTGGCGACCGGCGCCGAACTGCCCGCGGGCGCGACGGCCGTGCTGCGCGACGAACACGGCGTGACCGAACCGCGCCCGGACGGCGAGTGGTTGAAGGTGGCCGCGCCGCACCCGGCGCCCGTGTCCGGCCAAGAGGTGCGCAGGCGCGGTCAGGAGTGCCGGGCGGGTGAGGAGTTGCTGCCCGCGGGTGTCACGGTGACGCCGGCGGTGCTGGGCCTGGCGGCGGCGTCCGGGTACGACGAGCTGGCGGTCGTGGCCCGGCCGAGGGTCGAAGTGCTGGTGCTCGGGGACGAGTTGCTCGCCGAGGGGCAGCCGGGGAAGGGCCGGGTCCGGGACGCACTGGGCCCGATGCTGCCCCCGTGGCTGCGCGCGCTGGGCGCGGACGTGGTCGCGGTGCGGGCGCTGCCGGACGACGCGGAGGCGCTGCGGGCCGCGGTCGCCGATTCCGTCGCGACCCGGGGTGCCGACCTGGTGGTCACCACCGGTGGCACCGCGAGCGGCCCGCGCGACCACGTGCACGGCGCGCTGGTCCGGGTCGGCGCGCGGCTGCTGGTGGACGGGGTGACGGTACGCCCCGGGCATCCGATGCTGTTCGCGGAGTTCCCGTGCGGACCGTACGAGACGCCGCGCCCGGCGGAGGGGTCCGGGCCGAAGCCCTCCGCCCCGCCGCGCCGGCCGGATGGCGGCGCGGGGGCCGAACCGCCGCCCAGGAGAAGCTACTTCGTCGGGCTGCCGGGCAACCCGCTCGCCGCGGTCGCCGGCGTGCTGACGCTCGTCGCGCCCCTGCTGCGGACGCTCGGCGGCCACCCGGCCCCGGCGTCGTACACCGCGCCGCTCACCGAGGACGTCGGCGGGCACCGCGAGGACACCCGGCTGGTGCCGGTCGTGTTCGACGCCCACGCGGCCGCCCGGCCGCTGCACCACACCGGTTCGGCGATGCTGCGCGGGCTGGCCGCCGCCCACGGGATGGCGGTGGTCCCGCCGGGTGGGGCGAAGGCGGGCGACGAGGTCAAGGTGCTGGACCTCGGGATGCCCGGTTCGGCTTGGGGGAGCGCGCGGTGAGACTGCCCCGTGCCGCCCGCGGAGGTGCCGACGACGACCCGGTGCCGTACCCGCCGCCCACCGAGGGCGACTCCCCCGGCCCCGACGACTCCCCCGACTCCTCCGACTCCCGCCGCAGCGGCGGCGGGTCGGGACCGTCCGGCAGTGCCTACCGGGTGCTCTTCCCGCGCCCGGCGGCCGGCCCGCTCAGGCAGGTGGTCCGCCGGCTGCTGCTGGCGCTGCTGGTGCTCATGATCACCGTGCTCATCGTCTACGCCGACCGCGGCGGCTACCACGACAGCGCCAACGGCACGGTGTCGTTCCTCGACGCGCTCTACTACGCGACGGTGACGCTGTCCACGACCGGTTACGGCGACATCGTCCCGTACAGCACCGGGGCGCGGCTGACCAATACGCTGCTGGTGACGCCGCTGCGGGTGATCTTCCTGATCATCCTGGTCGGTACCACCCTGGAGGTGCTGACCGAGCGCACCCGGGAGCAGTACCGGCTCAAGCGCTGGAGGAGCACCTTGCACGACCATGTGGTGATCGTCGGGTTCGGGACGAAGGGGCGGTCCGCCGCGCAGACGCTGATCGGGCGAGGGGTGCGGCAGGACCGGATCGTGGTGGTGGACCCGGTGCCGAAGGTGGTGCAGGCCGCGGCCGACGAGGGGTTCGTGGCGGTCACCGGGGACGCGACCCGCAACGACGTGCTGCTGCGGGCCGAGGTCGGGCGGGCCCGGCAGATCGTGATCGCCGCCCAGCGCGACGACACGGCGGTCCTGGTCACGCTCACCGCGCGGCAACTCAACGGTACGGCGCGGATCGTCGCGTCCGTGCGCGAGGAGGAGAACGCGCCGCTGCTGCGGCAGTCCGGGGCGGACGCGGTGATCACGAGTTCGAGTGCGGCGGGGCGGTTGCTCGGGCTGTCGATGCTCAGCCCGAGTGCCGGGCGGGTGATGGACGACCTCATCACGTACGGAAGCGGGCTCGATCTGATCGAGCGCGCGGTGGAGCCGTCGGAAGTCGGGCGGGCGCCGAGGGAGTTGGGGGACCTGGTGGTGTCGGTCCGGCGGGGGGAGGCGCTTCTCGACCACGACGACAACGAGTTGGGGGCGCTGCGTGAGGGGGACCGGCTGATCGCGATCCACCGGGCGATGTGAAGCCGTGCGCGCGGCGCCCTGGTCCGCCCGGGCGGCCGCGCCCGGGGAGCGCCCGCCCCGCCCCGCCACCGGCGCTACCGGCGGGACCTCAGGATGTCGCCGGTGCCCGCGGGCAGGCGGACGGCGCCGGTGGTGGCGGCGAGGGCGGGCAGGGCGAGCAGGGTGAAGGCGGCGCCGTAGGAGAGCGCGGGGGATGTGTGGCCCAGCAGGTGGTGGGTGAGGGGGTCGCCGAGGCGCAGGGCGACGGGGGCGGCGGCGACCCCGAGGCCGGCGGCGGTCTGCGTGGCGGTGGCGTTGAGCGTGTTGGCGTCGCGCATCCGGTCCTGCGGGACATCGGCGAACGCGAGGGTGTTGTAGCCGGTCAGGCCGGTGGAGCGGGCGGCGCCGCTGAGGGTGACGAGCGCGCCGATCACCCACAGCGGGGTGCCCGCGGTGAGGAAGGCGCAGCCGGCCATGGTCCCGGCGAGGACGACACCGGAGGCGGCCAGCACCGCGCGGTAGCCGAAGCGGCCGAAGAGGAAGCCGGTCGCGGGCTTGATGCCGATGTTGCCGACGAAGACGAAGAGCACCAGGGCGCCGGAGCGTACGGCGCTCCACCCGAAGACCTCCTGGAAGAGCAGCGGCAGCAGGAAGGGCACCGCGGAGACGGAGATCCAGAAGACCGAGCCGCCGGAGACCGAGGCGCGGAAGGAGTGGGTGCGCAGGGTGCCGAGGTCGATCAACGGGCGTTCGGCCCGCCGCAGATGGCGTAGCGCGAGGGCGAGCAGCAGCAGGGAGACCGCGCCGAGCCCGGCGGCGCGCGGCCACGGCGCGTGCGCGTCGGACAGCAGGTGCCCGGTGTAGGTGAGCGCGCCCAGCCCCACCGACGTCCACACCAGCCCGAGCCAGTCCAGCGCGCCCACCCCGGCGACCGGGCCGCCCTCGATCAGCCGCCAGGCGACGGCGAACGCGACCAGCCCGAGCGGGATGTTGATCAGGAAGAGCCAGTGCCAGCTCGCGTAGGTGGTGATCACCCCGCCCAGCAGCGGCGCGGCGACCGGCGCGATCAGCGCCGGCCAGACGATGTACGACACGAGCCGCGGGATGTCGGGCTTGGCGATCCCCGACAGCGCGACCAGCCGCCCGACCGGCACCATCATCGCGCCGCCCGCGCCCTGGAGGACGCGCAGCGCGACCAGTTCGCCGAGGCTGGACGCTGCGGCGCAGGCCAGCGAGGCGACGGTGAACAGCACGATCGCCGTGAGGAAGATCCGCCGGGCGCCGAAGCGCGCGGTCAGCCAGCCGCTCAGCGGGACGAGTACGGCGAGGGTGAGGACGTACGCCGTGACGACCAGGCCGACCGCGGTGGCGGAGACGCCGAGGGACGCGCCGATCCGGGGTGCGGCGGTGGACACGATGGTGCCGTCGAGGTTCTCCATGAAGAAGCACCCCGCCACGAGCAGGGCGACGGCGCGCTGCCGAGGGCTGATCCGGTGTGCCGGGCCGCCGTCCGCACTCGCGGAGGCGGTCGTCGTGGCCGCGGTCGCGGTCGGCCGCGGTGGGGATACGGCCGCTGGGGTGCTGCCGGGTGGGGGCTGCCGCTCGGGTCGCGGCGGCTGCGGGGCGTCGATCATGTGATCAGCGTGCAAGCCGACCATGGTTGATCACAAGGTCCTGGTTGTCAGATGACCGTTGCACGGGATGCAAGAGTCGGTGCGACACTGAAGCCGTGCTCCTGCCGGACATGAATCTGCTGCCCGCTCTGGACGCGCTGCTCCGCGAGGGCAGCGTCACGGGCGCCGCGACCGTGATGAACGTCTCACCGTCCGCGATGAGCCGGACCCTGGCCCGGTTGCGCCGGGTGGTCGGCGATCCGCTGCTGGTGCCCTCGGGCCGCGGGCTGACCCTCACCCCGCGCGCCCGCGAGCTGCGGCCCCAGGCGGCTGCCGCGCTCGGCCAGGCGCTGGCCGCGCTGCGCCCCCCGCCGCCGGTCGATCTCGCCGACGTCCGGCGGGACTTCGTGATCCGTACGAACGACGGGGTGGCCGTGGTGCTCGGCGCCGCCCTGCTCGCCCGGGCCGCCCGCGAGGCGCCGGGCGTACGGCTGCGCATCCTGCCCGAGGGCGACGAGGACCCCGCCGACCTGCGCGACCGGGTGGACCTCGACCTCGGCGCCCTGCCCGAGACCCCGCCGGACGTCCGCACCACCCACCTGGCCGACTTCCGGTACATGGCGGTCGTACGGTCGGCGGAGCGTGGCCCCGGCGCCTGCGCTCCCCTCACGCCGGCGGACTTCGCCGCACTCCCCCACATCACCGCCTCCCGGCACGGCCGCGCCCGCAGCGTGATCGATGACCGGCTCGCCGAACTCGGCCTGGAACGAAGGGTGCTGGCCACCGTGCCGACCTTCGGCGCGGCCTGCTTCCTCGCGCTGGACACCCACGCGTTCGCGATCGTGCCCTCCGGCTTCGCCGAACGCGCCGCCCGGGCGCTGCGCCTGACCGTGCACGAGATCCCGCTGCGGCTGCCCCCGGTGGCGTTCGACATGACCTGGCACGTACGGCACGACGCCGATCCCGCGCACCGCTGGCTGCGGCAGACGCTGGTCGAGCTGACCGGTGACGGCGAGGTGCTCGGCGGGATGCGGCCGGCCGCGGAGTAGCCTCCCGTTGCATGTACGCGATGACGATTCCCCAGCCGGGCGGCCCCGACGCGCTGACCTGGGCGGACGTACCCGATCCGGTGGCCGCGGACGGCGAGGTCGTGGTCGAGGTCGCGGCCGCCGCGGTGAACCGCGCCGACCTCCTGCAGCGGATGGGCCTTTACGACCCGCCGGCCGGCTCCGTGCCCTACCCCGGCCTCGAGTGCTCCGGCCGGATCGTGGAGGTCGGCCCGGGCGTGGCCGGGTGGTCGGTCGGCGACGAGGTGTGCGCGCTGCTGGCGGGCGGCGGCTACGCCGAGAAGGTGGCGGTGCCCGCCGGGCAACTGCTCCCCGTGCCCGAGGGCGTCGACCTCGTGACGGCGGCCGCGCTGCCCGAAGTCGCCGCCACCGTCTGGTCGAACGTCTTCATGGTGGCCCATCTGCGGCCCACCGAGACGCTGTTGGTGCACGGCGGGTCCAGCGGGATCGGCACGATGGCGATCCAGCTCGGCAAGGCGGTCGGAGCGCGGGTCGCGGTCACCGCGGGCAGTGCGGAAAAGCTCGACGCCTGCCGGGAGTTGGGCGCGGACGTGCTGATCAACTACCGCGAGCAGGACTTCGTGGCGGAGCTGGGCGAGGACGGCGCGGACGTCATTCTCGACCTGATCGGCGCGAAGTACCTGGACCGCAACATCGACGCGCTCGCGGTCAACGGCCGGCTGGTGGTGATCGGCATGCAGGGCGGGGTGCAGGCCGAGCTGAACCTCGCCAAGCTGATGGCCAAGCGCGGCGCCGTCGCCGCCACCACGCTCCGCTCCCGCCCGCCGGCCGAGAAGGCGGCGATCGTCGCGGCGGTCCGCGAGCACGTCTGGCCGCTGATCGAGGCGGGCACCGTCCGCCCGGTGGTCGACCGCGCGCTCCCGCTCGTCCAGGCGGCCGAGGCCCACCGCCTGATGGAGTCCAGCACCCACATCGGCAAGATCCTGCTCACCGTCTGACCGCCTCTTCGCCCCGCGCGGCCGGGCGGACCTGCCCGGCCGCGCACTCAGGGCAGGTCGGGGACGTACTCCGCCGGCGGCGGGAGCGGGGAGTAGCGCGCGCCCTTGGCGTTGAAGTGGGCGAGGTGGAAGGTGCGGCCCTCGTGCTCGATCTCCATCGGGGGCGGGTTGCCGACGTAGCGGTACGGGTGGGCCTCGCCGTCGATACGCGCCGGGACGCGGTGCTGCCACGTGGCCCAGGCGTCGGCGTACTCCTGGGCGTGCGCGCGGGAGTTCCAGGGGCGCTCGGCGGGGAGCGGGGCGGCCGGGTCCCGGCGCAGCCCGAGCAGGACGCGGAGCAGGCGGGCGCTGTGGATGCCGCGGACCCGGAAGTTCTCCAGGTCGTCGAGGGCGACCACCATCCGGACGTACCGCCCGGAGCGCCCGCGGTGCCGGCCGACCGCGTGGGTGCGGCCGTGCCCCGGGTCCCATCGGGCCCGGGTGACCCACAGGCGGGCGCCGGGCGGGAAGTGCTTGATGCCGCGCCGGATGTCGAGCCCGGCCTCGCCGTTCGCGGTCTCGGCGCTCACGTTGGCGACCACGCACCAGCCCAGCGGGTCGCCGTCGGGCGGGCCGGCGTCGTCGGAAGCGCCGTCCGCGGGTGTCCCGGTCATGCGGTGATGGTGCCGGGCGGACGGGGCGGGGCGCACCCGGTTTCTCCAGCGGCCCGGTTTCTCCGGCGGCCCGCTGTGCCGGCGACGGGCGCCCGAAAGATGCCCGGGATGCCGTATTTGTCGCCTCATGTGACGCTGGGGCGTACACACGGTTGGGTGCGGGAGGCGCGGACGTGCGGTGGGCTGCGGCGGACAGGCGGGGCGAGGCGCGACGGGCGGCCGCGGGCACGATGGCCGCGGGCACGGCGGTGCTGGCCGCGGCGCTGCTCGGAGCGGCGGCGCCGGCGTGGGCGGCCGGGGACACGGCGCCCTCGGCGGCACAGCAGCGACGGCCGCCTGGCCCCTCCGCCACGGCGCCGGGGGCTCAGGACGCGCCATCGGGCGCTTCGTCGGGCACCTCGTCGGGCGCGGCGCAGGGCACGCAGCAGCCGCCTGCCGGTCGCCCCCGACCGTCCGCTCCCGCCGCCTCGCAGCCGAAGCCGCTGCCGCAGCCGCTGCCCCTGCCCGGGGTCGGCCCCGTGCTCACGCTGCCGGTCCTCCCCCCGACCGTGCCGCCCCTCGCCCCTCCCGCCGTCCCGTCACGGCCGAGCCGTCCTGCCCGGCCGCCCGTGCCCGCTCCGCCTGCGGCCCCCGCGGCCCCCGTACCCAGCGATCCTCCCGCGTCCGGCGCCCCCGCGCCGAGCTCTCCCACCCACTCCGGCGGCTCGGCCGGCCAGGCACCGTCCACCGGCTCGCCGCCCGCGGCCCTGGCACCGGACCGCCCGAACCGTCCGGACCGCCCGGCCCCCGAGTCCTCCGCCGGGCCCCTGCCCGGCACCGGCTCGCCGCGGCCCGGTCACCCCGGCAGCCGCCCCGCGCCCCCCACCCGCGGCGCACCCGCCGCCAAGACCCCGGCCCGGTCCCCGCACGCGGCTTCGCACGCGCCCCTGCGGCCGTACGTCCCGCTCGGGCACCGAAGCGGCCACCCGGGCGCGGCCTCGGCGCCGCTGCTGCTGGGCGCGGACGGCGGGCAGGCCGCTGCCACGCCCGTGCCGTCGTTCGAGGCGGGCGGGTCGCACGCACCGGCCGGGGCCGAGGAGGAGCAGGACGACCAGGCGCTGCCGTTCGTGACCGCGGGCCGCCCGGTGCCGCGGGTGCTGCCGCTGGGCGCCGGGCTGGTGCTGGTCGGGCTGGGACTGGGGTTCCTCGGGTTGCGGCTGCGCCGGCCCTGACCGCGCCGCTCGTGACCGCGCCGCCACCGATCGCGCCGCCACCGACCGCGCCGCTCGTGACCGCGCCAGCCCGCCCGCGACTCCCGGTGTCGAGGCTCGCGGGGCCGCTGCGGGACAATGGACGCATGGAGATGCCGATGAACGAACGGTCGACGGAGAACTCACAGAATCCGCAGGTCCTGGTCGTCGGGCCGGACGGGATGGCGCTCGGCGGTGGAGCGCTGGGCGAGGGCGAGGAGCCCCGCGAGATCCCGGTGACGGAGATGGTCGAGCAGCCGGCGAAGGTGATGCGGATCGGCAGCATGATCAAGCAGCTCCTGGAGGAGGTGCGGGCGGCTCCTCTCGACGAGGCCAGCCGGGTGCGGCTGAAGGAGATCCACGCCAGTTCCGTCAAGGAGCTGGAGGCCGGGCTCGCCCCCGAGCTGGTCGAGGAACTGGAGCGGCTGTCACTGCCGTTCACCAACGAGAGCGTGCCGAGCGAGGCCGAGCTGCGGATCGCCCAGGCCCAGCTCGTGGGCTGGCTCGAAGGGCTCTTCCACGGCATCCAGACCGCGCTGTTCGCCCAGCAGATGGCCGCGCGCGCCCAGCTGGAGCAGATGCGCCGTGCCCTGCCGCCCGGCGCGGCCGGCCACGACGAGGAGCCGCAGGGCCCGACGGGCCGCTCCGGCCCCTACCTCTAGCCGACCCCGAGACACGCGAAAGGGCCGGACCTCCGCGGTGGACGCCGCCGAGGTCCGGCCCTTTCGTACAAGTCATACGAGCGCCGAGGCACGCAAGCGCTCAGTCCGTGCCCTTGCCCGTCGACACCCAGATGGTGACCGGGCCGTCCGTCTTCGGGTTGTAGTCGGCGTCGGCGGACGGCGACTGGCTCGTCACCGAGCCCTTGCCCCACAACTGCTCGTTGGTGTGCTTGATGGTGTACTTCCAGCCCGCGGCCTTCATGCAGGCGACCACGGAGTCGACGTAGTCCGTGTGGAAGTCCGGCATCGTGGCGACGTCGGGCTTGTCGGGGTTGATGAAGTCGTTGTGGGCGTCGGTGCACTGGTCGGTGTCGATGGTGCGGGTCTGGTCGCCCTGGACCACGCTGTCCGTCGCGGACGCGCTGGCGCTCGCCGAGGTGGTGGCGCTGCCGGTCGGGGTGTCGGTGTGGTCCGCGCTGGGGCTGCCACCGCCGCTGTTGGTCATCGCGACGATCACGCCCACGATCACGGCGATCGCGACCACGGCCACCACCACGCCCACGACCAGCGGGGTGTTGGACTTGCCGCCGCGACGCGGGCCGTTCGGCCCGCCGGTGCCGCCGGCCATGCCGCCGCCTGGACCGCCGGTGCCGTTCATGGCGTACTGCTGCGGCACCTGGCTGGGCGGGAGGTTGTACGCGGGGGTGGGCGGCGGGGTCGGCGCGCCCTGCTGCGGGTAGCCGTACGCCGACGGCGGCGGGGTGGTGGGTCCGTAGCCCTGCGGCGGCGGGGTCGGCGCGTACGGGGTCTGGACCTGCTGCGCCGGGGGCGGCACCTGGCCGGGCTGGACCGGGAAGACCGACGCGGCGACGCCCTCGCCGCGGCTGCCGGTGACGGCGTTGCCGGTGATCACCGGCATGCCGCCGCTCTGCGTGGCGGAGAGCACCCGCTCGATCTCGTCGTGCATCGTGTCGGCGGTCGGGAAGCGCTCGGCCGGGTTCTTGCGCAGCGCGCGGGCCACCAGCGCGTCGATGGCGGGGCCGAGCGCCTGGTTCACCGCGGAGGGGGCCGGCGGGGTCTCCTGGACGTGCTGGTAGGCCATCGCCAGCGGCGAGTCCGCGTCGAACGGCAGCCGACCGGTGAGGAGTTCGAAGAGCATGCAGCCGACCGAGTACAGGTCGGAGCGCTCGTCCACGCCGCGCCCGAGCGCCTGCTCGGGCGAGAGGTACTGCGGGGTGCCGACCACCATGCCGGTCTGGGTCATCGAGGTCACGCCGGACTGCATGGCCCGCGCGATGCCGAAGTCCATCACCTTGACCACGCCGCGCCGGGTGACCATCACGTTGCCCGGCTTGATGTCCCGGTGCACCAGGCCCATCTCGTGGCTGACCGCCAGCGCGGCCAGCACGTCGCCGGTGACCCTCAGCGCCTTGTCGGCGGGCATCGCGCCGAACTGGGCGATGTCCGCGGCCAGTACGTCGCCGAGCGGCTTGCCCTCGACGTACTCCATCACGATGTACGGCACCATCTGGCCGTCGATCACGTCTTCACCGGAGTCGAAGACGGAGACGATGTTGGTGTGGTTGAGCTTGGCGACGGACTGTGCCTCGCGGCGGAAGCGCTCCCGGAACGACTGCTCGTTGCCCAGGTTGGTGTGGAGGGTCTTGACGGCCACCGGCCGGTCCAGCACCGTGTCATGTGCCAGATGCACGGACGCCATGCCACCCTGGCCCAGCAGATCCCGCAGCACGTACCGCCCGCCGCCGACCGAGCGCCCCGCGTACCCGCCCTGTGTGGCGTCCCCGCTCATCTGTACCGCTACCCCCTGATGGTGAACCGGGACGGGACAGACCAGTCCCCCGAGCTTGCCCGCCAAGTCTCGCTTATCGCACGTGCACGTCAAGTTCGTTGACCATCTCGTCACCTGATACGCATCGTCCGCGCACAAAGCGGTGACCTTCGTACGGCAGTCGGACGGCGTCCGATCGCGGCAACCGAAAAGCGGTACGGTGGCGCACCAAGACAGCGATGCGCGTACGACAGGCTCGCACCACATGGCTCGCACGACATGGACGGACGACGAGGACTGATGGTCGACCCGAACGAGACGGCCGCCGGCATCGGAGCGTCGGAGGCCAACGGTCCTTGGGGCCCCGGGGCCGTGGTCGGCGACGGCCGCTACCGGCTGACCGGACGGCTGGGCCGAGGCGGCATGGCCGAGGTCTTCGCGGCGGAGGACGTCCGGCTCGGCCGGATCGTCGCCGTCAAGCTGCTGCGCACCGACCTCGCCGAGGACCAGGTGGCCCGGGCCCGCTTCACCCGCGAGGCCCAGTCGGTGGCCGGCCTCAACCACCACGCGGTGGTCGCGGTCTACGACTCCGGCGAGGACGTCACCCGTACGGGCACGGTCCCCTACATCGTGATGGAACTGGTCGAGGGCCACACCATCAAGGACCTGCTCACCGGGCCCACCCCGCCGCCGGTCGACCAGGCGCTGGTGATCGTCTCCGGCGTGCTGGACGCGCTCGCCTACAGCCACGAGCACGGCATCGTGCACCGCGACATCAAGCCCGCGAACGTCATCATCACCACCACGGGCGCGGTCAAGGTGATGGACTTCGGCATCGCCCGCGCGCTGCACGGCGCGGCGAGCACCATGACGCAGACCGGCATGGTGATGGGCACCCCGCAGTACCTCTCGCCCGAGCAGGCGCTCGGCAAGACCGTCGACCACCGCAGCGACCTGTACGCCACTGGCTGCCTGCTCTACGAACTGCTGGCGCTGCGGCCGCCCTTCGTCGGCGAGACCCCGCTGTCCGTGGTCTACCAGCACGTCCAGGACGAGCCGCAGCTGCCGTCGCAGATCAGCGACCGGGTGCCGCCGGAGCTCGACGGCCTGGTGCTGCGCTCGCTCGCCAAGCAGCCCGAGGACCGGTTCCAGAACGCCGAGGAGATGCGGGCGCTGGTCGGGTACGCCCACCACACGCTGATGCAGCAGGGCGGCTGGACCGGGGGGATGTGGAACACCGGCGCGGTCACCGCGGTCACGCCCCGCCAGACCGGCGCCGCGCCCACCGTGGTGGCCCAGAGCGGCCGGCCCGGGCAGAGCGGCAACACCGCGGAGATCGGTCCGCTGCTCGGCGGGATCTCCGGGGTCGGCGGCAGCGACGACGTGCACGGGTACGGCGAGAAGCCGCCGTCCTCCGGGAGCCACTGGGTCAAGCCGGTGCTCTTCGTGATCGCCGCGGTGCTCGCCATCACGCTCGGGGTCTACCTCGCGACCAGGGACACCGGTGGGAGCGGCCCGAGCACCGACCACACCACCGCGCCGACCAGCGCGCAGTCCTCCGACCAGCCGTCCGACGACGCCACGGACCAGCCGTCCGACGACACCTCGGGCGCGGTGAACGACGAGCCGACCGACTCCGGCGAGTCCAGCGACACCCCCACCGACACCTCGACGTCCACGTCTCCCACCGACGACACCACGGCGCCCACGACACCGCCCACCCACACGACGAAGCCGACGAAACCGACGAAGCCGACGACGCCGCCCACCAAGCCGACCACCCCGCCGCCCACGGGCGGCACCTCCGCCGGCGGTGACGACGGCGGCACCAGCACCGGTGGGACCGCCGGCAGTAGCGGTGGCGACAATGGCGGCGACACTGACGGCGGGATCACGGGAAGCAACGGCTGACGCTCACCTGAAGCGGCGCGGGGAACTGCGCGACCAGCCACCCACGCGCCGCAAGGTCCCGGAACTCCGGGGACGCACCGCCCCGGAGGGTCCGGTCACCCCGTGAACGCGTCGCGGACCCGGGCGTACTCCTCGGTCCACCACACCGCCAGGGCGGACGCGGCCGGGAAGAGCGGGTCGGACCGGGGATCGCGGTGCTGGTAGCGCCAGTGCAGCATCCAGAAGTCGTTGAGCCGCTCCCACCACACGCGGTGCACGGCCGCGGCCACCTCGGACACGGCGATCCCGGCGGCCCGCCGGTACGCCCGGGCGTAGCCGCGGATCTTGGCGAGGTCGAGCCGTCCGTCGGCGGGGTGGACGAAGAAGATGACGGCGGCCCGGACCGCCTCCTCGGCCCGCGGGTGGACGCCCAGCCGGTCCCAGTCGATGATCGCGGCCGGCTCCTCGCCGCGGTAGAGCAGGTTGAGCGGGTGGAAGTCGCCGTGCACCCAGCCGCTGGCCCGGTCGTCCGCGGCCGGCGGCCGGCGGTGGGCGTGCCGGCGCAGCAGCGCGCGGCGTTCGAGCAGGCGGTGCTCGGCGAGCCGGTCGAACGCGTCGAAGGGGCGGTGGCCGCGGACCAGGGTGAGCAGGTGGTCGATCTGCTCGTGGGTGTGGTCGGGGTCGGCGCTGGGGTGCGGTTCGGCCGGGGGCGGCGGCTGGGTGTCGGCCAGTCCGGTGTGGACCCGCCCGAGCAGGGTGCCGAGCCGGTGGGACTGGCTCTGGGAGAGCTCGGTGCCCTCGCGGTGGCGGCCCTCGACCCACCGGAACAGGGCGTACCGGTGGCCGTGGTGGACCGTGACGGTGGTCCCGTCGCGGTCCGGCAGCGGCGCGGCCGCGGGCAGCCCGAGCCGGGCGAGCCGTCGGGTCGCGTGGTGCTGTCGGGCGATCACCGCGGGTGCCGCGGTGTCCGCCGAGATGTACTGCTTCAGGAAGTAGCGGCCGCTGCCCGTGGTGATCCGCCAGCCCCGGTTGAGTAACCCGCGTGGTACGGGTTCGCAGGTCAGCAGGGTCGCCGCACAGTCGTAGCGGCGCAGCAGGGCGGTCAGTGCGGGCGGCCGCTGTGCCGTGCCCATCACGCGGCTCAGCGTAGATCAACGGGCGGTTCGGGCATATGCGAGTGGCGTGAGGGGCCTTGCGTCTGCTATGTCCGGCTGGTCGGATTCGGGCGATGGCCGGAACCGGACGGCACTCCGGGCCGTTCACCCCTTACGGACTTTTCCCGATCGGGATACGGTGCCGGTGTCCCGGTCATGGCCTGCGGTAACGCGGACTACTAGGAAATCCAAGCAAAACCGCAGGTCAGAAAGTGTGCCCTCGGTGTACGCGAAGGCTTCCCGATGTAGGTAACGTCTGCTTTGCAGGCCATTCGCCGGGGCGTTGTCACGCCTGGCCCGGCCATGCCGCACATACCCCGTGCGTCACGCCGGACCAGGTGAGCCGCACTGGCTCTCCGGCAGATCCCGGGGGCCGGACAGACGGAGGAGCGAACGTGAGCGTGAAGAGCACTGCCGCTGGGGGTCCCCCCGCCTCGGGCGGGCGCACCAGCCGCGGCCGCGCGAAGCGCCGTGGGGGCGAGCCCGAGCTCGTACAGCTACTGACCCCCGCGGGCGAGCGCGTCGAGCACGGCGAGTACTCCATCGACCTGACCCCGGACGAGCTGCGTGGCCTGTACCGGGACATGGTGCTGACCCGGCGGTTCGACGCCGAGGCGATCACCCTGCAGCGGCAGGGCGAGCTGGGGCTGTGGGCCTCGCTGCTCGGCCAGGAGGCCGCCCAGATCGGCTCCGGGCGGGCCACCCGCCCGGACGACTACATCTTCCCGACCTACCGCGAGCACGGCGTGGCCTGGACCCGTGACGTGGACCCGTTGAACCTGCTGGGCATGTTCCGCGGGGTCAACAACGGCGGCTGGGACCCCAACGAGAACAACTTCCAGCTCTACACCATCGTCATCGGCTCGCAGACGCTGCACGCGACCGGCTACGCGATGGGCGTGGCCAAGGACGGCGCGGACGCCGCGGTGATCGCGTACTTCGGCGACGGCGCCTCCAGCCAGGGCGACGTGGCGGAGTCCTTCACCTTCGCGGCGGTCTACAACGCGCCGGTGGTGTTCTTCTGCCAGAACAACCAGTGGGCGATCTCCGAGCCGACCGAGAAGCAGTCCCGGGTGCCGATCTACCAGCGCGCGGCCGGCTACGGCTTCCCGGGCGTCCGGGTGGACGGCAACGACGTGCTGGCGGTGCTCGCGGTCACCCGGGCGGCCCTGGAGCACGCCCGCAGCGGACAGGGCCCGATGCTGGTGGAGGCGTTCACGTACCGGATGGGCGCGCACACCACCACCGACGACCCGACCCGCTACCGCAGCGACGAGGAGCGCGAGGAGTGGGCGTCGAAGGACCCGATCGCCCGGCTGCGCACGTACCTCGACAAGCAGGGCCTGGCCGACGAGGAGTTCTACGCGGGCCTGGACACCGAGAGCGACGCGCTGGCGAAGCGGGTCCGCGACGGCGTGCGGAGCATGCCGAACCCCGACACGATGGCGATCTTCGAGAACATCTACGCCGACGGGCACGCGCTGGTGGACGAGGAGCGCGCCCGGTTCGCCGAGTACCTGGCCTCCTTCGAGGACGCGCCCGCCGGGGCCCATGGGGCGGCCGGCTCCGGAAAGGGGCACTGACATGACGCAGATGGCCATCGCGAAGGCGCTCAACGAGTCGCTGCGCACGTCGTTGGAGAACGACCCGAAGGTCCTGGTGATGGGCGAGGACGTGGGCCGGCTCGGCGGCGTCTTCCGGATCACCGACGGCCTGTTCAAGGACTTCGGCGAGGGCCGGGTGATCGACACCCCGCTCGCCGAGTCCGGCATCGTGGGCACCGCGATCGGCCTGGCGCTGCGCGGCTACCGCCCGGTGGTGGAGATCCAGTTCGACGGTTTCGTCTTCCCGGCCTACGACCAGATCGTCACGCAGCTGGCGAAGATGCACGCGCGGGCGCTGGGCAAGATCAAGCTGCCGATCGTCATCCGCATCCCCTACGGCGGCGGCATCGGCGCGGTGGAGCACCACAGCGAGTCCCCGGAGACGCTCTTCGCGCACATCGCCGGGTTGAAGGTGGTCTCGCCGTCGAACGCCTCGGACGCGTACTGGATGATGCGGCAGTCCATCGAGTGCGACGACCCGGTGATCTTCTTCGAGCCGAAGCGCCGCTACTGGGACAAGGGCGAGGTGGCCGTCTCGGCCGTGCCCGCGGGGCTGCACAAGGCGGCGGTGGCCCAGGCCGGCACCGACGTCACGCTGGTGGCGTACGGTCCGATGGTGAAGGTGTGCCTGGAGGCGGCGGCCGCGGCGGCGAACGAGGGCCGCAGCATCGAGGTGGTGGACCTGCGCTCGATCTCGCCGATCGACTTCGACACCGTGCAGACTTCGGTGGAGAAGACCGGGCGGCTGGTCGTGGTGCACGAGGCCCCGGTCTTCTTCGGTTCCGGCGCGGAGATCGCGGCCCGCATCACCGAGCGTTGCTTCTACGCCATGGAGGCGCCGGTGCTGCGGGTGGGCGGTTTCCACGCGCCGTACCCGCCGGCCCGGCTGGAGGAGGAGTACCTGCCCGGTCTGGACCGCGTACTCGACGCCGTCGACCGCGTGCTGGCGTACTGAGGAGAGGGTTGTGACGATCATGGCCGTACAGGCACAGCGCTTTCGCGAGTTCAGGATGCCGGATGTCGGCGAGGGCCTGACCGAGGCGGAGATCCTCAAGTGGTACGTGGGCGTCGGGGACACGGTCACCGACGGGCAGGTGGTCTGCGAGGTCGAGACGGCGAAGGCGGCCGTGGAGCTGCCGATCCCGTTCGACGGGGTGGTCAGCGAGATCCGCTTCGACGAGGGCACCACGGTGGATGTGGGCACCCCGATCATCGTGGTGGACGCGGGGGGCGAGGACGCGCCGGGCGGTGACGAGGCCGGTGCGGCCGCTGCCGTCGCCGCGGAGGCGGTCGAGGCGGTGGAACCCGCGCCGGAGCCGGCCGCGAAGCGGACGGCGGTGCTGGTCGGTTACGGGGTCGCGCCGTCGTCGACGACCAGGCGGCCCCGTAAGCAGAAGCCGGGTGGGCCGGTGCCGGGGGAGCCGTTGAACGGGCACGCGGCGCCCGCCGCACCTGCCGCACCTGCCGCACCTGCCGCGCCCGAGGCGCCCGTTGCTCCTGAGGTGCCCGCGGCCGGTGCTCCCGCGGCCGGTGCTCCCGTGGCCGGTGCGTTGCGGCCGCTGGCCAAGCCGCCGGTGCGCAAGCTCGCCAAGGAGCTGGGCATCGACCTGGCCACCGTGGTGCCCACCGGGCCGCAGGGCGAGGTGACCCGGGAGGACATCAGGGCCGCCGCCGCGCCCCCGGCCCGGCTGCCGCTGCCGGCGGCCGACGACGTCGCCGGCGTCACCTCGACGGGCGCGCGCGAGACGCGGGTCCCGATCAAGGGCGTCCGCAAGGCCATCGCGCAGGCGATGGTCACCAGCGCCTTCACCGCGCCCCACGTCACCGAGTTCGTGACCTTCGACATCACGAAGTCGATGAAGCTGGTGCAGGAGCTGAAGGCCGATCCGGCGTTCGCGGGGCTCAAGGTCAGCCCGCTGCTGCTGGTCGCCAAGGCGCTGCTGGTCGCGCTCCGCCGCAACCCGGAGGCCAACTCGGCCTGGGACGAGGCGAACCAGGAGATCGTCCGGAAGTCCTACGTCAACCTGGGGATCGCCGCGGCCACCCCGCGCGGTCTGGTGGTGCCCAACATCAAGGACGCCCACGACAAGACGCTGCCCGAACTGGCGGCCGCGCTGGGCGACTTGGTCACCACCGCCCGGGAGGGGAAGACCTCGCCCGCCGCGATGCAGGGCGGCACCGCCACCATCACCAACGTCGGCGTCTTCGGCATCGACACCGGCACCCCGATCCTCAACCCCGGCGAGTCCGCGATCCTCGCGTTCGGCGCGGTCAAGCTCCAACCGTGGGTGCACAAGGGCAAGGTGAAGGCGCGGCACGTCACCACCCTCGCGCTCTCCTTCGACCACCGGCTGGTCGACGGCGAGCTCGGCTCGAAGGTGCTGGGTGACATCGCGGCGATCCTGGAGCAGCCCAAGCGGCTGCTCACCTGGTCATGACCGGCTGAACCCTTTCCACAGCGGCGGGCCCGGGCGGATGGACGCCCGGGCCCGCCGCTGTGCGTGTCTCCCGCACTTCCCGTCCGTTTTGTGCTGCCATCGACCGTATGGTCGTCTCTGTCTCCGTCGTCCTGCTGCTCCTCGTCCTCGCCGGGATGCAGATGCACAACCGGTCCCTCAAGCCCAGCCACGCCATCACCTGCGTCCTGCTGGGCTTCTGCCTCGCGTCCTCCAGCCTGGCCCCCACCATCCAGTCCACCCTCACCTCCACCGCCTCCCTGGTCGGCACCATCCATCCCTAGGGCCGCCTTCTCCCGCGGTGCCGGCGGTGCATGATCCGTGGGGCCCGTGTGCCGGGCGGGTCACAGTCCTGGGGGAACGCTTCCGGTCCCGTGCGCGGCGCCGGTAGCGTCGGGGTGCCAATTCTCTTTACGTACAGGTACTTCACGGGGGATGCCATCGTGACCCGCTCTTCTCTGCCCGTCGCCGCGGTCACCGCGGCCGCGGCCGTGCTCCTGCTGGCCGCGTGCGGCGGCGGTTCCAACGGTTCGGACAAGATCGACGCGTCGGACTCCCCGACCGCGAGCGCCACGGCGTCGGCGACGACCGCGTCCCCGACGCAGGCGGCGGGGCCGGGCGCGCCGAGTTTCGACCTGCCGTCGGACATCAAGGTCAACTTCGACGGGTTCGACAGCAGTGACCCGACCAAGAAGGCCGCGCTGAAGGACGCCACGTACGCGGCGACGGCGGTGGTCGCGTTCACGGCGAAGACGTACACGAAGGAACCGGCGTTCTTCAAGCGGTTCTGGACCGGCGAGCACGGTGCCGAGTTCGCCGATTCGCTCATCTCGCAAGGCAAGGGCGGCAGTGTCGTCACCGGGACCTTCGACTACTACAAGCCGGTGGTCAAGAAGCTCGTGACCGGAAACCTGTCGGTCCAGTACTGCGAGGACCAGCGGAAGGCATACGGCAAGGACGCCAAGACGGGCAAGGTCAACGTGACCACACCGTCCTTGGCGGACTTCAACCTGTGGACCCTGACCATGACCAAGAGTTCGACGGGGGAATGGCAGGCATACGATCACACGTGGCAGAACGGGGCAAAGCAGTGTCAGATCGCCTGATACGTCGCCTGTCGCGCGGCGTTGTCGTCATCCTCACCTGCGTCTCCGCGCTGGCTGCCGCCGACGGAGCTTGGGCCAATACCGGCAAGGGCTACGGCGATTCGGGTTCGTCCAGCAGCAGTGACAGCGGGGCCAGCGGCGGCGGCAGCTCCTACCAGGTGCACGTGAAGTACACGCATCGCGGGACCTCGGACGGGGACGGGGCGGCCCCCGTCACATCGTCCGACGCGAACTTCTCGCCGCCGGTGTGCTGGTACACGAGCTTCACGCCGGACCAGTTCCACGCGGAGATCGACCGGCGGTACGACGAGGCCGGTCAGGAAGGCGCGGGGACGGTCTCCGACTACTACAACCAGGTCCAGTCGGACATGAACGACATCAAGTACCACAAGGGCGACAAGGGCAGTTGGTGGGTGCTCACCTGGGACGACAACGCCCTGAACGAGCCCGGGGCCACCTGCCCGTACAGCACCGGGTGGATATGGGAGCCGCCGGCGGACCCGCCGGAGGGCGCCATTTCCCCGCAGGTGCTCGCCCAGGCCGCGTACGGACAGTTGAAGCTGCCCACGAAGGGCGTCGAGCTCAGCCCGAAGCCGGGGAACCAGAAGGTGAACCTGCCCACGTACGTGGACTTCAAGGAGGCCGACGCGCAGGTGTCCGTCACGGCGCAGCTCACCGAGCCGAACGGCGACACGGTCGCGGCGACGGTGGTGGCGCGGCCGTACAGCCTGCATGTCGAGGCGGGGACGCAGTACGCGAGCCCGGAGAGCTGTGACTACCGGCTCGGTCAGTCCGGGGAGGGTGCCTCGCTGGACTCGTCCGGCGCGGCCTGCAACATCACGTACACGAAGGCGAGCGCGGGGACGTACACGTTCACCGCGGCCATGACGTGGCGGGTGTCGTGGACCCCGACCGCGGAGGTGCGGCCCGGCGGGACCCCGCTGCCCGACGGGCGGTCCGACTCCGACCAGCCGGTCACCGTCGAGGAGATCCAGACCGTCAACCGTTGAGCCCGGTTCGTCGTCGGCCGCGGACCAACGGGTCCGCGGCCGCGGCGTGAACGGGGTGCCGTGCTGCCCGGGGGTATCGTCTGGTTGTGTGTTGTATCTATGATGTGCGCATTATGGATACGAAGTCGCCGCCCGCCGCCGAGCGGGTCTACCTGCATGTGAAGAGCGGGGTGCTGGACCGGTCGTACGAGGGCGGGACGCTGCTGACCGAGGGGGACCTCGCCGAGGCGGTGGGGGTGTCGCGGACGCCGGTGCGGGAGGCGCTGCTGAAGCTGGAGGCGGAGGGGCTGCTCAAGCTGTATCCGAAGAAGGGCGCCCTGGTGCTGCCGGTCTCCGCGCAGGAGATCGCGGACGTGGTGGAGACCCGGCTGCTGGTGGAGCAGCACGCGGTCGCGAAAGTGGTGCACGCGGTGCCGGCGCGGCTGATCGAGCGGTTGGAGGAGTCGCTCGCCGAGCAGTGCGAGCACGCCGCCGCCGGCGACCTGTCCGCCTTCGCCGCCGCGGACCGCAGCTTCCACGCGGAGATCGTCCGCGCGGCGGGCAACCGTATCCTCGCGCACCTCTACGACCAGTTGCGGGACCGGCAGTTGCGGATGGGGGTGGCGACGATGCATGCCGAGCCGAGCCGGGTGGCGAAGAACATCGCCGAACACACGGAGATCCTCCAGGCGTTGCGGAACGGCGACGAGCGGACCGCGGCGGAGGTCGTGGACCGGCACGTGTCCTGGGTCAACACGCTGGCCCGGGGCGAGTCGTGACCGGGAAGCCACTGCCGGGGGACCCTCCGGGCGGCCGCCGGGCCGCGCTCGTCTGGGGTGTGGGCACCCTGGTCTACCTCGTCGCCGTCGTGCACCGCACCAGCCTCGGCGTCGCCGGGATCGACGCCGCCGCCCGCTTCCACATCGGCGCCTCCGCGCTGTCGTCGTTCTCCATCCTCCAGGTGCTGGTCTACGCGGGCATGCAGATACCCGTCGGCCTGATGGTGGACTCGCTCGGCACGAAGCGGGTGCTGATGCTCGGCGCGGTCCTCTTCACCGTCGGTCAGGGCGCGTTCGCGCTGTCGCACTCCTACGGGATGGCGCTCGCCGCCCGCGCGGTACTCGGCTGCGGCGACGCGATGACCTTCGTGAGCGTGCTGCGGCTCGGCTCGCGCTGGTTCCCCGCGCGGCGCGGGCCGATGATCGCCCAGGGTGCGGCGCTCTTCGGGGTCGCGGGCAACCTCGTCTCCACGGTGGCGCTTTCGCGGGTACTGCACTCCGCCGGCTGGACCCCCACGTTCCTCGGCACCGCGATCGGCGGTGCCTTCGTCCTCGTCCTGGTCGCCCTCTTCCTCAAGGACCACCCCGACGGGTACGTCCCCGCTCCCGCCGAGCACGCCGGACTCGCCTACGTACGGCGGCAGATCGCCGATGCCTGGCGGGAACCCGGTACCCGGCTGGGCATGTGGACGCACTTCACCACGCAGTTCTCCGGGATGGTGTTCCTGCTGCTGTGGGGGATGCCGTTCCTCGTCGAGGACCAGGGGATGTCGCGAGGCGGCGCGGGTGGGCTGCTCACGCTGGTGGTCCTCGCGAACATGGTGTTCGGGATGGTCTTCGGGCAGTTGATCGGGCGGCATCACGGGGCTCGGATGCCGTTGACGCTCGGCGTCATCGCGGCGACCGCGGTCGCCTGGGCGGCGGTTCTCGGGTGGCCCGGCGGGCACGATCCGCTCTGGCTGCTCGTGGTGTTGTGCGTCGTGCTCGGGGCCTGCGGCCCGGGCTCCATGATCGGGTTCGACTTCGCCCGGCCGGCGAACCCGCCGGAGCGCTTCGGTACGGCGTCCGGGATCGTCAATATCGGGGGGTTCACCGCGTCCATGGTGACCCTTCTCGCGATCGGCTTGCTGCTCGACGCCACCGGCGATGACTATCAGGTGGCCTGGAGCAGCGTGTTCGTCCTCCAACTGCTCGGGACCGTGCAGATCCTGCGGCTGCGGCGGCGGACGGCTCAGCTCGAACGGGAGCGGATCGCGGTGAGCCGGGTGGAAAGCGTCCACCGCGGCCACGCCGCAGCGATCCGCGACTAGGGCCTGGCGGGGAGGCGCGGCCGCGGGTCCGCCCGGGCCGCGTGGTGCTGTCGGCTCCCGGACCACGCGCCGCTGAGAACGCGCGGCTCCTTCCGCGGAAGGAGGGTCACCTGCCCAGGGGCGCGGGGAACTGCGCGCTCAGCAGGCCACCGGCCCGCGGTCGGGAAACGAACCGGCACCACAACGGTGCTTGGCCGAGGGGCGCCCCGGCGGGCCGTGGGCAACCGGGGGTTCAGGGGCTCACAAGGGAGTGAACGTCACCGGGAGGGCCGCGGGGCCGCGTTGCCAGAGGGAGGGGCGCCAGGGGAGCTGGTCCGGGGGGAGTGTGGGGACGAGATCGGGGATGCGGTCGAGGAGGATCTCCAGCGCCGTGGTCGCGACGACCTCCGCGAGCTGGGGCGCGGGCGCGGGACAGCGATGGGCGCCGTGGCTGAACGACAGATGCGCGTGGTTGCCGACGGCGGCCCCGGGAAGTGCCGGGCGGACCTGGGGGTCCGCGTTGGCCGCGGCCAGCCCGAGCACGAGGCAGTCGCCGCGCCGGATGTACCGCCCGCCGAGCTGGGTGTCGCGGGTGGCCCACCGCCCGATGACGTTCTGCACGGGCGGATCGGTCCACAACACCTCCGCGAGCGCCTGGGAGATGCTGCGCCGCCCCCCGGACAGGGTGAGCGCGAACCGCTCGTCGGTGAGCAGCAGCCGCAGCGTGTTGCCGATCCAGTCCGCGGTGGGCCGCCGCCCGGCCGCCATGATCGTGAGCAGGTCCTGCACGACCTCCTCGTCGGTGAGGCCCGCCGGATGCGCGAGCAGCCGGGACGGGATGTCGGCCCCGGGCGCGGGGGCCCGCCGGGCCCGCGCGAGCACCGCTTCCAGCGTGGCCCGCAGCCGCGCGGCGGACGCGGCGGGTCCGGCCGGCGCTGCCAGGTGGGTCGGGTGGGCCGGGTGCGAGGGCTCCGCGGCCGGCCCGGGCGCGGCGGTGCCGTAGCCGTACTGGCCGGCCAAGTCCCGTTCCAGCGCCGCTGTTTCGGCCGGCTGCAACCCGAACAGCCCGGCCATGACGTGCAACGGCACCTGCTCGGCGTACTGCGCCACCAACTCCGCCCGCCCGGCCCCCGCGAACGCGTCCACCGCGGCGTCCGCGGCCCGCTCGGCGCGCTGCCGCAGCTCGAACGGGTCGACCCCGCCGAGCACGTCGGCGACCGCGCCCGCGCGCCGTACGTGCTCCTCCCCCTCGGTGAACCGGACCGACGGGGTGTGCGCCACGTGCGGCAGCAGCGGCCAGCCGGCGGGGACGCGGTCCCACGCGTGCCAGCGGCGCGGGTCCCGCCCGAACAACTCCGGGTTCCCGGCCACGACATGCACCTCGTGGTAGCCCAGGACGAGCCACGCGGGCATCCCGCCGTCCAGCAGCACGGGTGCGACCGGCCCGTACGCCTCCCGCAGCGCCCGGTAGTACGCCCCCGGGTCGGCGTGGTCGAACGCGGGCCCGGCCGGCTGCGGCACGTGGGCGACCTGGTGGTGCGCCTGTGCTTGCGCCTGCTCCCGGGCCTGCGGCGGGTGCCCCTGTTCCGGCCCGGGCCGCAGGGCCCGCTCCGGTTCCGCGGCCCCTTCCGCACCCGACCCGGGCCCCTGCACGTGTCCCTGCCCCTGCACGTGCCCCTGCCCCTGCGCCGCGGCCGGGCCCCACGGCGGCACCGGCTGCGGCCCGGGTATCTCCGCGAGCTTCTGCCGTGCCGCAGCACCCACTTGGGGCACCCGCCGCTCCGGTGCGAGCCCGCGCGGCGGCACCACCTCGTCCGCCCGGTCGCGCCGCGCCTCCGGTTCCCGCTCCTGTGACGATGTCATGTGCCCGTTCTCTCTCCTGCGTTCACGCGGGTGCCCACCGCGACGCGCCCCGCCCGGCGCCCCGTCCCGTGACCGGCTCCGCGCCCTGCCGCGGTTCCCGGCTCAGAGGTTGTGCAGCGCACGGAGGACCTTCCTCAGCATGTCGGAAGGGGGCAGCAACTCCGCCGCGGTGGTGGGCGCATGGGCGCTGATGTGCTGCGCGTTGAGGAGGTCGGCGAGCAGCACCCGGACCACGCCGACCGGCAGGGCCAGGCGGGAGGCGAGTTCGAGTACGGCGATGGGGCGGCGGCACAGCCGCAGGATGCGGACGTGTTCCGAGGGCATTCCGGGGAGCGGTTCGGCGCGTGCGGCGATGACCGTGGCCAGGTCGAACCCCTTGGTGCCGGCGCTGCTCCGCCCACCGGTGAGGGTGTAGAGCCGGTCCGGGGCGCCGCTGTCGACCGGCACGCCCATCATGCCGGGAGCTTCCCGCGTATGCCCGCCGCGGGCAGGGTGCCGAGCTGGTCGCGGACCGCCTCGACGATGTCGTTCATGCCGCGCCCGACCGCGCGGGCGTCCGCCGACTCCTCCCCCACCACGGCCAGATGGGCGCCCGCGCCGGCCTCGACGAGGAACAGCGCGCCGCCGTGGAAGTCGGTCATCGACTGCCGTACGCCGCCGCTGCCGTCGCCGAACTCGACGCACGCGCCGTGCACCAGGCTCTGGATGCCGGAGGCGATCGCGGCGAGCTGGTCGGCGCGGTCCACGGACAGCTCGGGCGACCAGTGCAGCTTCAGCCCGTCGGCGGAGAGCAGCAGCGCGTGGCGGGCGCCGGGCGTCAGTGCCACGAACCGTTCGAGCAGTAACGCGACCCCGCCTCCGCCGCCACCGGTTCCGTTCGTCATCACTGGCCACCCTCCCCTTCGCTGTCGGCGGTTCCGCGGTCCCGGCCGGTCGCGGCGTCCCGGAAGGCGCCGAACCGGGCGCCCGCGTCGGCGCCGCCGGGCGGCGCCTCCCGCGCCGGAGCCCACGGGGGAGAGTCGTACCCGGGCGCGGTATCGGGCATGCCCCGCCCCCGGGTCCGCCGCGGCAGCGGCATGTGTACGGCCGAGGCAGGGCCCGGCGCCGCTCCGGGGTCCCCGACCGTGCCCGCGCCCGCGTCCGGGCCCGTAGGGGGCCGTACACCGCTTCCTGGGCCGCCTGCCGAGCCGCGCTCGGCCGGTCCCGCGTGACCGATCTCCTCGGGCCGCCCGGGTTCGGGGAAGCCGTCGTACCCGGCGCCGATGTCGGCCCCGGGCGCCCCCGTGGACCCCTGGGCGCCGCCGTATCCACCGCCGCGGCCCAACTGCCCTTCCCCCGGGCCGGGTTGCGCGTCGTACCGCCCGCCGACCGCCGGCGTGCCGTACGACGCGGGGCCGTACGACTCCGCCGTGCGCGTGACGATCCTCGACGGGATCAGGACGACCACGCCGGTGCCGCCGCGCGAGGACGGCCGGAAGGAGATCCGCAGGCCGTGCTTGCGGGCCAGCCGGCCGACCACGGTGAGGCCGATCCGGGTGCCGGACAGGCCGGGCAGCAGGTCGTTAGCGGCCTCGGCCGGGTCGCCGGAGACGAGGCGTTCGATCCGGGCGAGGTCGCCGGCGGGCATCGCGAGCCCGGCGTCCTCCACGGTGACGACGACGCCCGAGTGCGACTCCTGGACGTAGACGTGGACTTCCTCGGACGGCGGCGAGAAATTGCAGGCGTTGTCCATGAGTTCGGCCAGCACGTGCATGACGCCCTCGGCGGCGTGCCCGGCGACGGCCGCGCCGGCCGTGGTGTGCAGCCGCACCCGGCGGTAGGCGTGGATACGACCCATCGCGCCGCGCAGCACGCTCTCCATCGCGATCGGCCGGGTCCAACGGCGGCCGGAGCGCGAGCCGCTGAGCACCGCGACGCTGTCGGCGAGCCGGCCGGTCTGCGCGGCGCAGTGGTCCAGCCGCAGCAGGTCGTCCAGGACGCTCTCGTCGTGCCGCTGCTCCATCTCGCGCAGGTCGGCGAGCATGGTGGTGGTGAGGGCTTGCACGCGGGCGGCGGCGCTGGCGCAGGCGGCCATCCCGGCGGCCTTGGCGCGCTCGCTCGTGCCCAGCTCGCGGACCGTCAGTTCCAGCAGCCGCTGGTGCACCTCACCGACCGGGCGCGGCAGTTGGGCCAGCACGGTGCTGGTGGAGCCGCCCTCGCGCATCCGCTCGACGGCGAGCGGGATCGTCACCTCGGCCATCCGCGCGGCCTCGTCCTCCAGGGCGGCGGCCCGCGCGGTCTCGGTGTGCAGCGCGGCCCGCAGCGCTGCCTCGGTCTCGGCCCAGGCGCGCCGCCGCGCCTCCGTCTCCCGCACCGTCCGCCGGGCCGCGTCGAGTTCGGCGGCGGCCTGCCGGGTGGCTTCCGCGTGCAGCGCGACCGTACGGGCGGTGTCGTTCCGTAACTCCGCTGCCTCGGCGCGGAGTCGGCGCACCGTGCGGCGGCGGGAGGCGGCCAGCGCGACCACCGTGCCGAGCAGCAGGGCGGCCAGCGCACCGGTCACGGCCACCAGCGGGCGGTCCTGGTGGCTCGCGCGGCGCACCGCCCAGCCGCCGGCCGCGGCGCCGGCGACCACCACGGCGAGCGGGAGCGGCGCGGCGCGGACGACGGCACGGAACCCGCCGCCGGAGTCTCGCGGCGGCTGAAAAGGTAACGGGGAGCCTTGAGTTGACATCAATCGATACCCCATGGCCGGGCCGGAAGCCGACCGCCGTGCCGGGTCACGCTGACGTTACGGGCGGCAACAGGATGAGTTCGCCTCACCCTACTCGCCCAACTCGCCTTCAACGCCCGAAACGCGAGGGATTGGTCGCCGTACCGTTACTGGATCATCACCGCCCGTGCAAGAATTCACTTTCGGCCACCGATTCGCCCTGTTCCAGGGGCAGTTGGGCAACTCGCCCGGCCCTGCGGTGCATTGTGCGACGGCCGGACCCCGTGCAGCCGGAACCGGATCGGCCGGCACCTTGATGTGACCGGCACCCTGATGCGACCGGCCCCTGTGATGCGACCGGCCGCCGCCGCTACGGCGTGACCGCGAGCTGCGCCAGGATCTGCTGGGCCAACTCCGGGTCGCCCTCGACCTTCAGCCGGTCCTCGGACACCGAGGTCGCCTTCACCCGGCCGGTGAGCAGCCGCAGGAACGTCTCCCAGTCGACCACGAAGGTGACCGCCGGGCCGAGCGAGACCGCGGAGTCGATGCTGCCGCGCCCCTCGGCGTTGACCCGGACGGTGCGCATGAACTCCAGCGGGCCGTGCACGTCGAAGACCACCGCGGAGCCGGGCTTGGCGCCCGCATCGTGCGCGACCACCTTCGGCAGCGCGCGCAGGACGAACTCGCGGGACAGCACCGCGGCGGCCGACGCGAGGTTGCCGGGCTTGTCCAGGGCCCGGCGCAGGTCCTGTTCGTGCACCCACACGTCGAACACCCGCGACCAGAGCTGCTCTTCGAGGGTGGTCTCGCCGCCGCCGATCGCGCGCACGTCGGCGTCGGGCTGCCGCGACTCGTTCCGCAGCTGGCGGGAGCGCCGGATGATGGTGTACTCCAGTTCGGAGGTCATCTCGGGCGCGGTGTGGTGGCGGCGGATGTCGACCGGGACCTCGGTGTAGCGGGCGGTCTCGCTGGTGATGTGCCGCAGGTCGCTGGGCAGGCTGTGTATCGGCCGCGGGTCGCCGAGCAGTTCGCACTCGAAGCCGATGACGTGCGAGACCACGTCGCGAACGGACCAGTACGGGCACTCGGTGGGGCGGTTCCACTCACCCTCGGCGAGTGGCGAGACCAGCTCGTTGATGGACTCTATGGAGTGGGTCCAGGCGTCGATATACGGCTGGATCTTGCTGTGGACGGTCACGGGACCCCTCGACGGTCGGTGCGCGGTCGTGGCGGTTTGGCGCCTAAGTTAGTCTTCGCGCGGGCGCCCACGCAGTGCTTTCGAGTGACGATGGTAGGCCCGACTATGACGACCCAACGTAGGGGCGGTGTCCGGATGCGCGCAACGCTTCTCCAGATCGACGTGGACCCCGCCGAGCAGCCCGCCGCGCGGCGGGCCCGGGTGGCGGCGCTGGTGCGGGCGCAGGCCGGGGCGGATCTTGTCGTACTGCCCGAATTGTGGCCGGTCGGCGCGTTCGCCTCGGACCTGTTCCCGGCGGAGGCGGAACCGGTCGAGAGCGGGCCGACCGTCGAGGCGATGGCCGCGGCCGCGCGCGACGCCGGGGTGTGGCTGCACGCGGGCTCCGTCGTCGAGCGCGACCCCGAGGGGCCGCTCTACAACACCTCGCTGGTCTTCTCACCCGACGGTGAGCTGCGCGGCGCCTACCGCAAGATCCACCGGTTCGGCTTCGACCGGGGCGAGGCCGCGCTGATGGCTCCGGGTGAGTCCGTCGTCACCGTGCGGCACCCCGAGGCCGTGCTCGGCCTCGCGACCTGTTACGACCTCCGCTTTCCCGAACTCTTCCGGCTGCTGGTCGACGCCGGGTCGGAGATCGTCGTCCTCCCCGCCGGCTGGCCCGCCCGCCGCCTCGCCCACTGGCGGGTCCTGGTGCAGGCCCGCGCGGTGGAGTGCCAGGCGTACGTCCTCGCGTGCGGGACCGCGGGGACCCACGCGGGGGTCGAGCAGGCCGGGCACAGCATGGTCGTCGACCCCTGGGGCGAGATCCTCTGCGAGGCCGGCCCCGGCGAACAGGCCCTCTCCGTGGACCTCGACCCCGCCCTCGTCGCCTCCACCCGGGCGGATTTCCCCGTCCTCCGGGACCGCCGCCTGTGACGGTGCCCTGACCCGCCCGGCTGCCCCCTCCTGTGGACGCCGGGACCTCGCGGTCCGCGCCGGCCGGTCGCGCGACCGGCCGCCGGGCCGCACCCGGCAGTGCACCGGAACCGTCGCGGCGGAGAGCCGTACGGCGGAGAGCCGTACATCCGTGCCTCCGCCGCGGAAAGCGGCTCAGTGGGAGTCGTGCTCCTTGGCGATGATGTGGTCCACGCACACCGCGATCGCGAGGAGCATGCCCGCGTCGGCGTCCTCGCGTTCGACGTCGATGGCGTAGGCGTCCCGCAGGGTGAACCAGCGGCGGGAGATGCGGGCGAGCCGCTCCCCGTCGTACTCGATGTCGTACTCCTTGTCGATGAGGTCGCCGCGGATCTCCAGTTCCTCGCCGGAGGCGAGTTCCGCGCGGAAGACCTCGCGCACCAGGGCGAGCCGCTTCTTCTTGACGGTGACCAGGGTCTGCCCGCCGCGCTCGATGGTCATGGCGTCACGCAGGCTGAGCAGCTTCTGGTGGATGACCGCCACCTCGTTGCCGTCGGCGTCCTGGATCTCCAGGGTGTCCCTGATCCGCAGCACCTTGCCGTCCACGTAGAAGGCGCGCCGCCCGTGCTCGTCCTCCACCCAGTAGTCGTCGCCGATCGCGAACATCTTCTCTCGCACCACGTATTTCATGGGGCATGTGTACCCCGGCCGGGGACCGGAATGTGTTCGGTGCCGTGATGCGGTTTGATGGGGATATGACTGCACGCGCACGCGTTCGAGCGCCCGAGCTGGTCGGCAAGGGCGGCTGGCTGAACACAGGTGATCGCCAACCCACCCTCGCTGACCTGCGTGGATCGATCGTGATCCTGGACTTCTGGACGTTCTGCTGCGTGAACTGCCTGCACGTCTTGGACGAGCTGCGCGAGCTGGAGGAGCGGCACCGCGACACCGTGGTGATCGTGGGGGTGCACTCGCCGAAGTTCGTGCACGAGGCGGAGCACCAGGCCGTGGTCGACGCGGTGGAGCGGTACGGCGTGCACCACCCGGTGCTGGACGACCCGGAGCTCGCCACGTGGCGGCAGTACGCGGTGCGGGCGTGGCCGACGCTGGTGGTGATCGACCCGGAGGGCTACGTGGTCGCGCAGCACGCCGGGGAGGGGCACGCGCACGCGCTGGAGAAGCTGGTGAACCGGCTGGAGCAGGAGCACGCCGCCAAGGGCACCCTGCGCCGGGGCGACGACCTGTACGTACCGCCGGAGCCGGTCTCGACGAACCTGCGCTTCCCCGCGAAGGTGCTGTCGCTGCCGGGCAGCGGCCACTACCTGGTGTCGGACTCCACCCGGCACGCGCTGGTGGAGCTGGCGGCCGACGGCGAGACCGTGGTGCGCCGGATCGGCACCGGCGAGCGCGGACTGGCCGACGGCGGCCCGCAGGCCGCCATGTTCAGCGAGCCGCAGGGCCTCGCCCTGCTGCCCGACCGCACCGTCATCGTCGCCGACACCGTGAACCACGCGCTGCGCCGGCTCGACCTGGACACCGGCGAGGTCACCACGGTCGCGGGCACCGGCCGGCAGTGGTGGCAGGGCTCCCCCACCTCCGGGCCGGCCCTGGAGGTGGACCTGTCCTCGCCGTGGGACGTGGCCTGGTTCGACGACCGGGTGTGGATCGCGATGGCCGGCGTGCACCAGCTGTGGACGTACGACCCCGCCACCGAGCGGGTCGAGGTCGCGGCGGGCACCACCAACGAGGGCCTGGTCGACGGGCACGCCGGCGACGCCTGGTTCGCCCAGCCGTCCGGGCTGTCGGCGGCCGACGGCCGGCTGTGGATCGCCGACGCCGAGACGTCCGCGCTGCGCTGGGCCGAGCGGGCGGCCGACGGCGACGGGTACGTGATCCGTACGGCGGTCGGCACCGGGCTCTTCGACTTCGGGCACCGTGACGGCCCGGCCGGGCAGGCGCTGCTCCAGCACCCGCTGGGCGTCACCGCACTCCCGGACGGCTCCGTCGCGGTGAGTGACACGTACAACAACGCGCTGCGCCGGTACGACCCGGTGAGCGGCGAGGTGACCACGCTCGCGGGCGATCTGCGCGAGCCGTCGGACGCGGCCG
>NZ_JBFBIV010000066.1:0-49875 GCF_040702025.1 Streptomyces sp. NPDC088194
GTGCCGGCATCGGTGGCGACGCCGGTGCCGGCACCCATCCCGGCACGGAACCCGACGTCGCCACCGACGCCGTCATCGCGGCCGGCCCTCTCACCGTCCCGGCCCGCGTAGGCCGTCGCGAAGTCCAGGAAGTCGATCTTGAGTCCGTCGAGCCCGTAGCGGCGGACCAGCTCGACGCAGGAGTCGACGGCGAACCGCCGCGCCTCCGGCCGGCGCGGGTCCAGCACCCGGCAGCCGAGCCGCTCGATCGCGTGCGGCGCGACCTCGGCCATCTCCCGGTGGGCGGCGGTGCGTTCGCCGACGAGCAGCGGGGCGATCCACGCCACGTAGCGCAGCCCCATGCCCTGCACGGTCTTCACGTGCGCGGCGAAGTCCGGGAACTTCGCCGGGTCCGGGTGCCAGTCACCGCTGCCGGAGTAGCCGGCGCCCTCCGCGTGGAGCTGCCAGCCGTCGTCCAGCAGCAGCACCCCGCAGCCGGCCGCCGCGGCCCGCTCGGCCTCGGCCTCGACCCCCGCGGCGGTCACCTGGCGGTGCATCGCGTACCAGGTGGAGTACGCGGGGGTGCGGGCCGCGTCGGGGGTGGGCAGCGCGCCGAGGTCGGGCAGGGCGCGGGTCAGGGCCCGTACGGACTCCGCCCAGGGGCGGCCCGGCGCCTGGAGGCGTATCCGGCAGGACTCGCCCGCCCGCAGGTCCATCGCGAGCCAGACGCCGAAGCGGCCCGCCTCCTCGCCGACACCGAACCGGAGCCGGGTGGTGGCCGCGAGCCGGTCGGAGCCGAACGCCAGCAGCGTGCGGCCGGCCGCGTCGTACAGGCACCCCAGCGGCGCGGAGTCGACGAGGCCGACGGTGCGCCACGGGTTGGCCCAGTCCGCCACCAGGTGGCGGTCCCAGCCGGCCCCGGGGTGCCAGTAGCCCGAGGCGTCCCCGAGCGGAACGTCCAGGCGCAGCACGGTCGTTGCGGCCGTCCCGGCGCGGAGGTGCAGCACCGTCGCTCTCTCGGCGCCCTGCGCCCCGGCGTCCTCGATGCCCAGCCGCGCGCCGTCCGTCAGCAGGCTGACCACGGCGCCCCGTACGCGCAGCGCGTCGCCGTCGACCCACAGTCGCGCCGGATCGGCGAACTCGGCCATCACCACTCCCCTCCACGGTCGGGTCGCACCCGACCATCTGAGACAACGTTGGCTGAGATCCCGGACAGCGGGGATCGCAGGGGACACTCCAGGGATCGCAACGGGCACACGTCACGGCACGAGCCGTGCGCTCACCAGTAGTTGAGGTCTTCGTTCCTGGTCAGATGAGTCATGACACCTGTCGAATCGTCAACCACCGTACGGAGGGGGGAGGTTCGGGGCTGGCGTCCCGACCCGGTCGTCCCTCGCGTTCGGTCGTGCTGAACCATAGCCATCCGAGACAACGTTGCCTAGGGTTTTCACCCGAGTTACCGAGAAATCTCTTCGCCCGCACCGGAGGACACCCGTGTCACCAGCCACTTCTCTGCCCGCCCCGGAGATCTTCGTGCGCGGCCACGCCGTCGTCGGCGAGGGTCCGGTGATCGACCCGCGCACCAACGAGCTGCTCTGGGTGGACATTCCGGCCGGGGTGCTGTCGCGGACCCCGCTCGCCGCCGGGGGTTCCGCGACCGGGTCGGCAGACGGGTCGGCAGACGGGTCGGCGGACGGGTCGGCGCCGGGCTCCGCGTCCGTGGTGGCCCGGGTCGGCATGAGCCTGGGAGCGGTCGCGGTACGCGACCGCGGTGGGTATGTCGCCGCGGTGGGCGCGGGGTTGGGGGTGATCGGCGCGGCAGGCGACGGCGGCCCCGCCCTGACCGTCGTCCACCCGCTGCTGCCCGAGCCGGACCGGCGGATGAACGACGCCAAGTGCGACCCGGCCGGCCGCTTCTGGGCCGGCAGCACCACGCTCGGATTCCCCGCCGGCGGCGGCGCGTTGCACTGCTGGGACCCCGACGGCGGGGTGCGCACCGCGCTGCGCGGCCTCGACCTGCCCAACGGCCTGGGCTGGAGCCCGGACGGCAGCCGGTTCTACCTGGCCGACAGCGTGCGCCGCGTGGTGCTCACCGCGCCGTACGACCCGGCCGCCGGCCGGCTCGGGCCGCTCCGCGAACTGCTGCGCCACGACCGCCGCGACGGCATGCCGGACGGCCTGTGCGTCGACGAGGACGGCTGCCTGTGGATCGCGGTCTGGGGCGCGGGCGAGGTACGCCGCCACGACCCGCGCGGCCGCCTCCTGGCGGTCCTGCGGCTGCCCGTCTCGCAGCCGTCGTCCTGCGCGTTCGGGCCGGACGGCACGCTCTACGTCACCTCGGCGTCCGACGGGCTGCGACCTGGGGCGGAACCGCTCGCCGGGTCGGTGTTCGCGCTGCCGGGCACGGCCTTCCGCGGGGTCGCGGTGGGCACGTTCGCGGGGTGAGCGACCCGGCCGGAGAGCAGATCCTGGGGTGAAGGGCCGTACTCCGCCGCGAGTTCGGCCGGGGTGCGGTCGTCGACGATCCGGCCGCCGGACAGCACCAGCACGCGGTCGGCGATCCGGATCGTCGACATCCGGTGGGCGATGACGAGCGCTGTCCGCCCCTGGAACACCGCACGCATGGCGGTGCGCACCGCGCGTTCGCTCGGGATGTCGATGACCGAAGTGGCCTCGTCCAGCACGATGACGGACGGGTCCACCAGCAGGACCCTTGCCAGGGAGATCAGTTGCCGCTCACCGGACGACAAACGGCCGCCGCGCCCGCCGACTTGGGTCCGATATCCGTCGTGCAGCGCCGCGATGAACGGATGGGCACCGATCGCTTCGGCGGCGCGCCGGATCTCGTCGAAGGTGGCGTCGGGGCGCGCGAAGGCGATGTTCTCCGCGATGGTGCCGGAGAAGAGAAAACCCTCCTGGGGGACCATGACCACGCCGTTGCGCAGGTCGCTCGCCGCGAGGGAGCGCAGATCGATCCCGTCGAGGAGCACCCGGCCACCGGTCGGATCGTGCACCCGCGCCAGCAACCCGGCCAGCGTGGACTTCCCGCCGCCGGAGGGGCCGATCAGGGCGACCGTCTGGCCGGCGGGGATGTCGAGAGCGAAGCCGCGCAGCACGTCAGGCCCGTCGCGGTAGGCGAAGGTGACATCGTCGTACCTCACCCGCCGTCCGCCGGGTTGGCGGGCGGGCGCGGGCAGCGGCGCGGGGCGGGCGGGCTCTGCGACCGTCGGCTCGGTCGACAGCAGCACCGCGATCTTGCCCAGCGAAGCCGTGGCCGACTGGTAGGCGTCCAGGACGCCGCCCAGCCGGAGCGGCTTGTCGTAGAGATCCCGCAGATACAGCACGACACCTGCGTAGCTGCCCAGTTCCATCGCGCCGGACGCGACGCGATATCCGCCCCACAGCACCAGACCGGCAACGGCGGTATTGGCGACCAGGCGCGAGGAGGTCACATAGCGCGCCATCTCCCGTTCGGCCTGCCGGTTCTCGTTCCGGTGCCGCTGGTTGAGACGCCCGAACCTGCGCTCGTTGGCGCGTTCGAGACGGAACGCCTGCACCGTGCGGATGCCGGCGAAGGACTCGCTCATGTCGGCGGACGCCGCGGCGGCCGCGCCGGAACGGCGCCGGTACACCTGGAGCGAGCGCCGCCGGAAGGACCGCATGGTCCAGTGGATCGGGGCCATCGCGGCCACCGCGGCGCAGCCGAGCCGCCAGTCGAGCACCAGCAGGATCGAGGAGATGTAGACCAGGGACACCGCCGCGGTGACGATCTGGTCGATCCCGCTGTCGAAGAGCGAGCGGACGGCCTCGACGTCGCTCGACGCGCGGGATGCCAGCGTGCCGGACGCGTGCGTGTCGTGGAACTCCACACTCTGCGCCTGGAGATGGGCGAACAGCCGCAGCCGGAGTTCGGCGACCGCGTGCTGCCCCACCTGGACGGAGAGCCGGATGAACGTGCGCTGGAGCAGACCCGCCGCCAGGACGCAGCCCGCGTAGCCGGCGGCCACGGCGGCCAGGGGCCGTGCGTCTCCGGCCCGCAGCGCCGGGATCGCCCGGTCGATCGTGACGGCGACGGCCACCGGCCCGGCCTGCGCGGCTGCCTGCTGGAGCAGGACGACCAGTGCGGCGAGCCGCAGCCGCCGGGCGCCGGGTCCCAGCACCGAGCGCAGCAGCCGCCGGGCCGCGCCCCTCGGCGGGGCCGCCTCCAGCGGGTCCGCCCGCTCACGGTCGGCGTGGGCGGCAGCCGCGAACGGCCGCGGCGCCCCGGTTTCATCGACTTCCCCGGTTTCCCGGGTTTCCCCGGCTTCCCCGGTCGGAGCGTCGGGCCGAGCCGCCGGCACCACGGGCGTCGAGGAGCGGGTCGACCGGCGCATCAGGCTCCCTCCTGCCCGTGAGCGGCGACGTCGATCGGGGTCATCAGTGCCGCGTACGCCGGGCTGGCGGCCAGCAGTTCTTCGTGCGTGCCGGCAGCGGTGACCCGCCCGCCTTCCAGCAGGGCGACCCGGTCGGCCATCAGCACGGTGGAGAGCCGGTGCGCGACCACCACCGCGGTCGTCGAGGCCAGCACCTCGCGCAGGGCGTCCTGGACCCGCGCCTCGGTGTGCAGGTCCAGCGCGGAGAGCGGATCGTCGAGCACCGCGAGCCGGGGCCGGCGGACCATGATCCGCGCGAGGGCGATCCGTTGCCGCTGTCCACCCGACAGTGACATGCCGCCCTCCCCGACGCGCGTGCGGGGACCGTCGGCGAGGCGGTGCACGAACTCGTCGACGCCCGCGGCCCGTAGCGCCTCGTCGATCTCGTCGGCGCCGGCTTCCGCGCCCATGAGGACGTTGTCCATGACGGTCCCGGTGAACAGCACCGGCTCGTCGAAGGCGACGGCCACCGCGGACCGCAGCTCGGCGCGGGGGACGCGGGTGATGTCGACGCCGTCCAGGGTGATCCGGCCCGCCACCGGGTCGTACAGGCGTGCGGCCAGGGCGGCGAGCGTCGACTTGCCGCTTCCGGTCGCCCCGACCACGGCCAGCGTCTCACCGGGTGCGACGCGCAACGTGACCTCGCGCAGCGCGGGCGGATCGCCGGCGGGGGCGTCGGAGTAGCGGAAGTCCACCCGGGCGAAGGCGAGTTCGGCGGGGCGCCGCGCCCCCGGTGACCGGGGCGACGCGTCGGGGCCGGGGGGCCTGGAGGTCCAGGTGGGCCGGTTGCCGCGGGCCCCGCCTTCTGCCGCCACCCGGCCCGGTTCACCGTCCCCCGGGTCCGGTTCACCGGCCACCACGTCCGGTTCGTCGTCCCCCGGGTCCGGCTCATCCGTCATCGGCCGGCCGAGCACCTCGAAGTACCGGTCGGCCGCTGCCGCCGCGTCATGGCACCCGGCCAGCAGTCCGCCCGCCCCCTCGACGGCCGGCCGCAGCGCGGCCACCGTTCCCAGGAAGGCCAGCAGCGATCCGATCGACAGTTGCCCGTCCGCCGCCTGGACCGCACCCGTCGCCAGGGCGCCCACGGTCGCCAGTCCCGGCAGCACGGTGGTGACCGCCGACATCCCGCCCAGCAGCCGCGCCTTGTCCAGCTCGGCTTCCCGCACCCGCCGGACCTGGTCACGAAATCGGGCGATCCGGTCCTCGCCGCGGCGGAAGCCCTTGATCACCCGGATGCCCGCCACCGACTCCAGTACCGCGGTGGTCAGATCGCCCGACAGGTCCAGGGCCCGGCGGGTGACGTCCGCGTACCTGGACTCGAACCGGTAGGACTCGATGACCAGCAGGGGAACGGGTGCCAGCACGACGAGCGCGAGCAGCCACTGCTGGGAGACCAGGATCGCGGCCCCGACGGCGAGCGTGGCGGCGTGCACGGGCAGGAACGTCAGCGGCCCGGCGATGAACATGTGGATGACCTGGGGGTCCGAGGTCCCCCGCGACAGCAACTGCCCGCTGGTCCAGCCGTCGTGGGCGGCGAGCGGCAGCCGCTGGGCGTGCCGGTGGAGGTCGGCCCGCATCCGCGCCTCGATGTCGGCGAGCGGGCCGGCCGCCAGCCGGCGCCGGACGCCGAAGAGCGAAGCCTCGGCAGCGCCAAGGAGCAGCAGGGCCAGCCCCCCGAGCGCCACTCCGCGCGGATCGCGCCGCGCCACGGGCCCGTCGACGATCCATTTGAGGACCTGCGGCATCGCGAGTGCCAGCAGGGAAGCCAGCGCGGCCAGGGCGGATACGGTGCACAGTCTCCAGCGGCACGGCCACAGGTACGGCCGCAGCTTCCTCAAGGACCGCGCGGTCGAACTCCCGGCCGCGGGAACGGAGATGACAGGTGTGTGCTCGTGCACAGGGGTCTCCTGACAGGAGAGCCCACCGGCGCGCCACCAGGCGGATCAACCGGTGAGCGGGGTGACTTGGACGGCGTGTTCCTCGCCCGCGTGCATGCGGGACCCGGAGACGGTGGCCATCGACAACACCCCCTTCACTCCTGTGCGGCGATCACCCGACGGCGGTCAGCGCCGATCACTCGGCGGCGCCGAGCACCATACCGCAGCCTTCGGACCGACCGGGATCGTTCTCGCGAACCGCTCGGTGGACCGGGCGGACCGGGTGGACCAGGTGGACCGGGTGAGCCGGCTGGACCGGACCGAGGGGTTGGCACCGCTTCTGTCCGGTGGCTACGGTGTGCGGCGATGACTACCGGGACGGCCTCGCGCCACACACGGATTGATGCCCCGGCGCTCCTCTGAGCGCCGTCCGGGCCGCTGCCGGCCCGCCGCGGGAAAGAGAATGCGGCGCCGCCGCGCGGGCTCCGCCTCCTGTCGTGCTGACCACCGCTCGACACGTCCACCACGACAGGAGAAGTCATGCCCACCCAACCAGTGCTGACCAGGACCGTGCGGGTTCCCACCGCGGACGGCCGGGCCGACGCGTTCGCCGCCTTCCCCGACGGCGGCGACCGGCACCCCGGGGTGCTGATGTACGCCGACGGCTTCGGCATCCGGCCCGTGCTGCGGGAGATGGCCCGCGAACTGGCCGGGCACGGGTACTACGTACTCGTCCCCAACTACTTCTACCGGCACGGTCCGGCACCGGTGATCGAACTGCCCGAGTACATCGGGGAAGAGGCCCGGCCCGCGGTCTTCGCGCAGGTGATGCCCCTGATCCAGACGCACACCACCGAGCGTGTCCTGAGCGACGCCGACGCCTACCTCGGGTTCCTCGCCGCCCAGCCCGAGGTCGGCGCCGGACCGGTCGCCGTGACCGGCTACTGCATCGGCGGTCTGCTGGCGATGCGCACCGCAGCGGCCCACCCCGGCCAGGTGGCCGCCGTCGCCGTGTTCCACGGCCCCGTGAGTGCCGACGGGCTCGCCGGGCTCACCGCCCAGGTCCACCTCGGCCACGCCGAGGGCGACTTGACGCCCGAGGCCCTCGGCGAGCTGAACCAGGCCCTGGACGCCGCGGGTGTCGCCTACACCTCGGAGATCTACCCCGGCACCGTCCACGGCTTCACCATGTCCGACACCGACTCCTTCAACCCGGCAGCGCTGCAACGGCATTGGGACCGGCTGCTGCCCCTCCTCGACCGCGCCCTGGCCGGCGGCCGGGGCCCCGGCCGGGAAGCCACCGGCTGACGGTGGCCGGATGGGGGTGCGTGCGTCCCCGGTCGGTCCGTCGGGCCCGGCCGGGGGGTCACTCCCCCGCCGGGGTGCCGGGCGCGCGGCGGCGCGCCCCGCCGTGCTCCACCAGGGTGGTGGGGATGACCACGGTCCTGGGTCGCGACGTGTCGCCCGCGATCCGCTGGAAGAGCAGTTCCGCGCCGATCCGGCCCATCGCGCGGGCGTCGTAGGACACCACGGTCAGCGGGTGGGCCATCAGTCCCGCGGTCTCGAAGTCGTCGAAGCCGACCACGGCGGCCTCCCGCCCGAGCCGGTTCAGCGCGCCCAGCACGCCCAGCGTCAGGCGGTTGTTGAGCGCGAACAGGGCGGTCGGCGGCTGCGGCCCGGTGAGCATCTCCTCGACCGCGGCCTCGGTGTCCGGCACGGTGTGCAGGCCGAACCGGATCAGGTCGGGCCGGTACGGAGCCCCGGCCCGCTCCAGCGCGGCTTCGGCGGCCGACAGCCGCGCGGACATCGGATGGATGCTCAGCCAGTCCGACACGACGCCGATCCGCTCGTGCCCCTGGGCGGTCAGGTACTCGATCGCGGAGCGCGCGCCCGCCGCGTTGTCGATGAGCACCGTGTCCGCGCGCACGTTGGTGGGCGGCCGGTCCAGGAACACCGCGGGCGTGCCCATCTCGATCTCGGAGCGCAGGTAGACGTGGTCGGCGGTGCTGCCGGCGGGTACCACCAGCAGCCCGTCGACGCGCCGCTCGCACATCTGCAGCAGGAGCCTGCGCTCCCGGTCGGCGTCCTCCTCCGAGCTCGCGGTGATCAGCAGGGTGTCGTTCTCCAGGGCGCACTGCGCCGCGGCGGCGGCGATGCCCGCGTAGAACGGGTTGGCCAGGTCCTCGATGAGCAGGCCGACAGTGGCGGAGGTGCTGCGGGTGCGCAGGTCACGGGCCATGCCGTTGCGCCGGAAGCCGAGCCGCGCCACCGCCGCCCGAACCCGTGCGGCCATCTCCGGATCGACGGTGGACACGCCGTTGACCACGCGGGAGACGGTCTTGAGACTGACGTCGGCCTCACGGGCGACATCGGTCATCGTCGGTCGCCGCGGGGCGGCCGCACTCGGGCTCGGGCTCGGTGTACTCACGTGATGTTCCCCTCGGCGACGTGGCGCCGAGAGATGGGCCAACGTTGTCTCGCCGCCCGATCATACATCCGTCCACATCGCGGGTGTCACCCTACGCCATCGCCCGCCTCCGTCCCGGCCGGTCCGAAGCCGAGCGTGAAGCGGGCCGGGAGCGCGGCCAGTTCGTGCCGAGGCTGGAGCGCGGGACCGCACGAAGCGCTGCCGAGTCCGTGGTGTTCGAGGTCCAGGTTGAGGTGTGTCCGGCCGTCAGGCCGCAGCTCCGAGGTGTGCGCGGCGGCCGCCAACTCCGCGGTGGACCACGGCTTCGCGGTCAGGTCGAACCAGGGGCTGCCGGTGATCTCCAGCCCCGGCACGGCCGGTTGGCCGCCCGCGCCCGCGGTGAGCCGGGCCCACCGCACATGGCGCCGGTTGCCGTTCTCCTGCGGGTACACGTACGGCGTCTGCAACCCGGCGACGGTGCTCGCGTACCGCCCCACGCGGACGGCCTCCTCGCTGTCCCGGTAGGACTCGCCGGGTCCGAGCCCGAACCAGTCCACCCGGTCGAGCGCGCCCGGCAGGCCCAACGCGACGCCGAGCCGGGGCAGCGGGACCGGCCAGGGCGCGGTCGGCGCGGTGTCGACGGTGAGCACGAGCCGGTTCCCGGGGGCGGTGCTCCAGTGGTAGTCGGCGAGCAGCGCCATGTCCAGACCGGCCGGGATGATCGTGGTACGCACCGTCACGGTCGCGTCGCCGGCCTCGATGCCCAGGACCTTGTGCCGCAGCCGGTGCAGCCCGGCGCGCTGCCATGCCGCGAGCAGCGGCGAGCGGCGGTCGTTGTCGATCGGGGCCCGCCACAGGTCGACGCGGGGCCCGTCGAGTTCCAGGTCGCCGAGGCGGATCAGGGTGCCGGTGACGGCGTCGAACTCGCCGGCGCCCAGGGTGACGGTGGCGCCCCGGCGCCGGACCACCGGCGTCGTCGTCGCGGTGTCCGCCGTGCCCGCGGTGCCCGCCGTGTCCGCGTGCGCCGCGGGGAGGTGCGGCGCCGCGGGCCGCGGCGACCAGGTGCGCGGGGCGCGTTCGGCGGGCTCCCCGGTGCGCGGGGCCGCACCGGCGGCCGGGGGGTCGCCGGCGACCGGAGAGCCGGCCGGGGTGAACTGCGCCCAGGCGACGGTGTGCCCGGCCGCGGCCCACCGCTCGTCTGCGTCGAGTTGCGCGCTCACGGTCAGCCAGCGCTCGCCCGGTCCCGCCGCGTCGAGCGCCTTCACCAGGTCCTCCGGCCAGTCCGACCGGCCGCTCTCGCCGGGGCCGGTCACGGCCACCTCCCACTCCCCCTCCCCGGCCTGCTCGCCGTCCACTTCGAGCAGCCAGGTCCACCGCAGGTAGCCGGTGTCGCGGGTGTGGTGCAGGTTGCGTACGTCGATGCCGCCGCCGTCCGCGCGGGCGGTGATCCGGACCGGCTCGATCACCTTGGCGTACTCCAGCAGGCCGGGCGAGGGCGTGCGGTCGGGGAAGAGCAGGCCGTCGGCGACGAAGTTGCCGTCGTGCACCGGCTCGCCGAAGTCCCCGCCGTAGGCGTGGTACAGGGTGCCCTCGGGGCTGCGCTGGGCGACGCCGTGGTCGATCCACTCCCACACGAAGCCGCCGGCCAGCCGCGGGTGCAGCTCGAACAGCTCCTGGTACTGGCGCAGTCCGCCGGGGCCGTTGCCCATCGCGTGGGCGTACTCGCACAGCAGGAACGGCATCGCGCGCCGCCGGGCGTCGTTGGCCGGGTCGCCGGTGCGCGGCTCCTGCCCCGCCCCGATCGCCGCCACCACCGGGTAGTCGGCGTACATCGCCGAGTACAGGTCGGTGAAGGCGCAGTCGTCCCAGTCGCCCTCGTAGTGGATGAGCCGGTCCGGGTCGCGGTCCCTGATCCACGCGGACATCGCCACGAGGTTCGCGCCGACGCCCGACTCGTTGCCGAGCGACCAGATCACCACGCTGGGGTGGTTCTTGTCCCGCTCGACCATCCGCTCGGCGCGGTCGAGCAGCGCGGGGCGCCAGGCCGGGTCGTCGCTGGGGTTGCGCCGCCAGCCGTTCTCGGAGAAGCCGTGGGTCTCCAGGTCGCACTCGTCGACCACCCACAGGCCGTACTCGTCGCAGAGGTCGAGGAAGGCCGACTCCGGCGGATAGTGGCTGGTCCGTACGGCGTTGATGTTGTGCCGCTTCATCAGCAGCACGTCGGCGACCATCGTCTCGCGGGTCAGGGTCCGGCCGCTGACCGGGTCCCACTCGTGCCGGTTGACCCCGCTGAGCAGCAGCGGGGTGCCGTTGGCGGTCAGCACGCCGTCCTCGACCGCGATCCGGCGGAACCCGATGCGCAGCGGCACCCGTTCGGTCGCCGTCGCCAACTCGGCTTCGTAAAGGCGCGGTTGCTCGGCGCTCCAGGGCTCGACGGACGGCAGGGTGTACGGCCCGGCGGGGTCGGCGCCGGTGATGCCGAGTTCGGGCACGCTCAGGCGGGCGCCGCCCTCGACGTCGATCCGCAGGGTGCCGGCGCCGGTGCGGTGGTCGTAGTCGGCGTGCACGAAGAAGTCGGTGATGCCGCCGGCCGGCCGGGCCAGCAGCCGTACCGAGCGGAAGATCCCCGACAGCCACCACATGTCCTGGTCCTCCAGGTAGGTGGCGGCGGACCACTGGTGGACCCGGAGGGCCAGGACGTTGCGGCCGGGGCGCAGCACCTCGGTGACGTCGAACTCGGTCGGCAGCCGGCTGCCCTTGCCGTCGCCGAGCGGCTGCCCGTTGAGCCAGACCGCGAAGCAGGAGTCCACGCCCTCGAAGCGCAGGACCACCGTTCCTGCGCCGCCGAAGCCCTCCGCGACCTCGAACTCCCTGCGGTACTCGCCGGTCGGGTTCTCGTCGGGCACCCGCGGCGGGTCGACCGGGATCGGGAAGGTGACGTTGGTGTAGGCGGGGGTGCCGAAGCGGCCGGGGCCGGGGACGCCGTCCATCTGCCAGCACGAGGGCACCGATATGCCGGTCCAGCCGCCGGCGCCGGACCGGTCGGACACGGCGTCGGACGCGGACACGGCGTCGGGCTCGGGCTCGGGCTCGGGCTCGAAGGACGGGTCCTCGAACCCGGGCGTGAGGTCGTGGAGTCCGGCGGCGAGCCGGAAACTCCACCGGCCGTCCAGGTCGATCGCGGGCGCGTCGGAGTCGAACGAGGCGCGGGGCCGCAGCCGGCCGTTGCCGGGCGAGACGTCCTCGACGTAGGCGCAGCCGTCCGGGTGGTGGGTCCGGCTCTGGGCGTGGTCCATCGGTACGACGGTCCTTTCCGGGGGATGAGCGGTTCGGGTCGCGTCAGGTCGGATCTGGTCGGATCGCGTCACGTCGGACGGATCTGCGGTTCGCGTCGGTCGGAACGGGTCGGGTCGGGTCGGGTCGGTCCCGTCAGGTCCGACGGGGGGTCAGCCCGCGGCCGGCGGCGCCGTGGACGCGCGGACCTTGAGAGTGCTGGGCATGACGTTCTCGCGCTGCGCCGGGGGCCGTCCGTCGAGCAGGTCGAGCAGGATCTGCGCGGCGCGCCGGCCCACGTCCACGCTGTGCAGGCTGACGCTGGTCAGCGAGGGGTCGACGAGGTCCGCGGCCTCCGTGTCGTCGAACCCGGCCACCGACACGTCGCCGGGCAGGGCGTGCCCGCCCTCGCGCAGCCGGCGCAGCGCGCCCAGCGCCATGCCGTCGTTGAAGGCGAAGATCGCGGTGGGCGGGTCGGCCCGAGCCAGCAGCCGTTCCGCCGCGGCGTAGCCGGAGCCGGCGGTGAAGTCGCCCTGCTCCATGAGGTCTTCGGGGACGGGGCGGTGCGCGTCGGCGAACGCGCGGTGCAGCCCGCGCAGCCGCGCGGCCATCGCGAGGCCGTTCTCCCGCGGGCCGTCGACCACCGCGATCCGTCGGTGGCCGAGGGCCAGCAGGTGCTGGGTCACCGCGTAGGCGCCGCCTTCGTCGTCGGGGTGGACGCAGGTGAGGTCCTCGTCGGTGTAGCCGATCACCACCGTCGGATACCCGGCCGAGCGCAGGGCGTTGAGCGACTCGCCGCCGGCCCCGGCCTCCACCAGCAGCCCGTCGACCTGGCGGCGCTGCACGAAGCGCCGGTAGGCCGACGCCGGGTCGTCGGGCACCTCGCGGGTGGACAGCAGCAACCCGTAGCCGCGCGTGGTGAGTTCCTGGTCCGCGCCCTGGACCAGGCGGATGAGGTGGTCGTTGGAGAAGGCGAAGCCGGGGTTGTGCGGGAGGACCACGCCGACGACCTCGGTACGTCCGCTCGCGAGGGCGCGCGCCCCGGCGCTGGGCCGGTAGTCGAGCACGCGCATCGCGGAGTGCACCCGGTCGCGGATCGTCTCGGTGACCGTGGGGTCGCCGTTGATCACCCGGGACACCGTCTGGTGGGAGACGCCCGCCTCCGCCGCGACGGTCCGCAGGGTCGGCCGGTCGGACACGCGGGACCTCGTTTCTCAGTGACCGTTCACTTGACAATGTGACGCATCCTAAGCGCGCATGCGTCCGAGCGGAAGAGGTCCGAGCCATTGACGCGGGATGCGGGGGGACCTAGCTTGGCGTCCCGTCAAGTGAACGGTCACTCGATCGACTCCCGGCCGGCCCCACAGTGCCGCCCCCACGACGAAGGACCCCTTTTCATGAGCGAGCAGGAACCCGCACAGACTCCACCCGCGCCTCGCACCGGTGCCGTCAGCCGCCGTCAACTGCTGACCTACGGACGGAACGCCGCGATCGTCGCGGGCACGGCCCTGGCGATCCCGGCCGCCGCCGGCGGCTCGGCCTCCGCCGCCACGGCCACCACCGCCAAGGGCAGCCTGGCCAAGGCACGGCCGGCCGCGTCCCTGGACACCACCCTCACCAACGTCGTCACCTCCTGGACCGGGAACACCTTCTCCGGTGCCACCGAGTGGGTGCAGGACTTCGTCTTCAACATCGCCGTCACCGCCGACGGCGCCGTCTACACCGTCAGCTTCTGGGACGAGGGCGGGGACTACGCCGGCATCTACAAGGACGGCCACCTCATCGGCAACTGCCACGGCGCGAACGGCGACGCGGTGGCGGTCAACAGCTCCTACGCGTACCTCAGCGTGGGCAACGGCCTGACCCGGTTCGGCCTGGACGGCACCGTCACCTCGCAGACGTACGCCGTCGGCAGCCCGCCGGCCGCGGCGGCGGCCTCCGACACGCAGGTGGTGGCCACCGACCGCACCAACAACAAGGTCCTGGTCTTCGACGCCGCCACCGGCGCGGTGCAGCACTCCTGGAGCGTCAACCAGCCCGGCTCGGTGACGATCGCCGCCAACGGGGACATCTGGGTGGTCGCGAACATCACCCGCGACACCAACGACGGCCACTTCTGGCACGTCGACCCCACCAAGCCGGCGCAGATCCTGCACTTCTCCAACGCCGGTGCCGCGCTGGGCGGGACGATCAGCGGACCGTCCGCCGACTGGATACCGACCTCGCTGGCAGTGGACGTCAACGGGGACCTGCTGGTCGGCGACAACGGCCCGCTGCGCCAGGTGCACACGTACACCAACCTGTCCGGGACGCCGTCACTGGCCCGCAGCCTCGGCCAGGCCGGCGGCATCGGCGCGGGCACGCCCGGCCGGGTCACGCCGGACAAGCTCTTCGGGATCGTCGGCGTCGGCGGCGACTCGGCCGGCAACGTCTACGTGGCGATGTTCGAATTCGGCGTCTGGCTGCGGAAGTTCTCGCCGGCCGGTGCGGTGGTCTGGCAGTTGCAGGGCAGCGCGTTCGTGGACGCCGCCGACTTCGACCCGGCCTCCGACGGCGTGGAGATCTACACCAAGCAGTGCCACTACAGCGTCGACTACGGCAAGGCGCCGGGCAGCGACTCGACCTGGCGTAGCTACACCCTGGACTCCGTCAAGTACCCCCAGGACCCGCGGCTGTTCCTGACCGGCCACACCCACTCCGCCACCTCGCCGTTCCTCAAGCGCCTGAACGGCTCCTTGTACATGTACGTCACCGGCATGTACTGCGGGCACCTGCTCATCTACCGCATGGACGGGGAGATCGCCAAGCCCTCCAGCGCCATCTTCAAGGCGCGCTGGAACGGCGACGACCCGACCTGGCCGCCGAACCAGCCGGCGACCGGCCAGTGGATCTGGCGCGACCTGAGCGGCAACGGGGCTTTCGAGGCAGGGGAGTTCCTCCAGCCGGGCGACGGCACCAGCTCCCCCAGCAACTGCTGGGTGTGGTACGTCGACGACCGCGGCGACATCTGGGAGGGCGGCGACCGCAACCTGCGCCGCTACCCCTTGCAGGGCTTCGACGCCCAGAAGAACCCGATCTACACCTACGAGAGCATGGAGACGATCGCGCTCCCGGCTCCGTTCAGCGTCGTCCGGCGGCTGCACTACGACGTGGCCACCGACGTGATGTACATGGTCGGTTACACCCCTGACCAGCCGTTCGACAACGCGCACTGGAAGGAGTGCGGCAAGGTCCTGGTGCGCTACGACAAGTGGAGCACCGGCAACACCACGCCGACCTGGACCCTGCTGCTGCCCTGGGACACCGACGCGACCATCGTGGTGACGATGGTGAGCCTGGCCTTCGCGGGCGACTACATCTTCGCGGCCGGCATCGAGACCCGCGGCCAGGTGTGGGTGTGGAAGGCGTCCGACGCCAGCCCGGTGGGGACCTGGCAGGCGGGCTCCATCATCGGCACGCCCGACCGGTCGGGGTGGGTGGACGTGCCGTACGGCATCTCCGCGACCAAGCGCTCCGACGGCGACTACCTGGTCCAGGTCGAGGACGACCTCTACAACAAGGTGCTGCTCTACCGCTGGACGCCGTAGCCTGCGGGCCGCGCGCCCGTGTCCCGGAAGCCCGCCCGCGCCGGCGCCGCTTCCGGGGCACGGGGCTCGCCGAGGTGGGGGACGTGCCCGACGCCTTACGGTCTCGGCGCGCGGAAGTCGTACGGCGCGGCGCGCACCGCAGACAAGCAACCGAGCCCAGGAGGCGAGGAGTTCCGTGACGGACGACGTGGAGCGGGTGCGGGTGGTCGCACCGGACGGGATCGAACTGGACGCCGCCGTGCACCGCCCCGCGTCCGACGGGTCCGATGCGCCCGACGGGTCCGGCCGGTCCGGTGCCCGGGGCACGGTGCTGCTGGTGCACGGCATCTCCGCGGACCTGGACGAGGGCGGGGCGTTCGTCCGGCTGGCGGAGCGGCTGGCCGGCGAGGGCCTGACCGCCGTACGGTTCAGCTTCCGCGGGCACGGCGCCAGCGGCGGCAGCCCCCAAGGGGTCACGATCGCCGGGGAGATGCTCGACCTGGAGGCGGTCGCGGCTTACGCGGCACGGGAGTTCGGGGGTCCGACCGCCGTGGTGGCGGCGAGCTTCGGTGCCGTCGCCACCGGGTTGTCGATGCCGTGGCTGGGCCCGCGACTGGCCCGGCTGGCGCTGTGGAACCCGGTCCTCGACCTGCGGCGGACCTTCCTCGCACCCGAACTGCCGTGGGGCCTAGCGAACTTCGGCCCCGGGCCGATGAAGAGCCTCGCCGAGACCGGGGAGTTGCCGCTGGGTGGCCACTTCCCGCTGGGCCGGGTGCTGTTCGCGGAGATGGCGTGCCACCGCCCGATCGAGTCGTACGCCGCCGGCGGCCCGCCCGCGCTGGTGGTCCACGGCGACCGGGACAGCTACGTCTCCTACGACATCGCCCGGCAGGTCGCCGGGACGCTCCCCGGCTGGCAGTTCCACGCCCTGCCGGGCGCGGACCACGGCTTCCACACCCCCGCGCACGAGTCGGCGGCCATCGAGGTGACCGCGCGGTGGCTGACCGCGGGGTGCGCGAAGGACGCGGACCGGGCAACCGACGACACGTCCCCGCGCGGCTAGAGCGCCGCCGGTGCGGCCGGTGCGGCGAGCGGCGGGGTGTCCGGTTGCCGCGCGGGGCGCAGCAGCAGCGCTGTCACCAGGCAGCAGGCCAGCGCGGCGACGGCGCAGACCTCGAAGCCGAGGGCGTAGGCGTGCCCGAGTGCCTTGAAGGCGAGGCCGGACGCCGGCGGGTCGGCGTGCAGCACGGCGACCGGGCCGCCCGAGGAGAGGATGCCGTGGGCCTTGGCCTGGTCGGCGGCGCCGAGCGTGGAGGCGGCCAGCGAGCCGCTGAAGTGGTGGACGGCGTTCGCGGTGGCCACCGCGCCGATCACCGCGGGGCCGAGGGTGAAGCCGAAGTCGCGCAGCATGCTGGTGGTGGCACTGGCCATGCCGGCCAGGCCGTGCGGCACGGTCTCGACGGCGGTCGCGGTCACCGCGGAGACCGCGAAGCTGAAGCCGACGCCGACCAGGCCCATCGGCACGATCAGGGAGGGCAGCGCGCTGTCGGTGATCGGCATCCGTCCGGCGAGGAAGTCGCCGACCGCCATGAGCAGGAAGCCCAGGCCCAGCACCCAGCGCGGCTCCAGTACGGCCATCAGCCGGTGGGTGAGCGGCAGCAGGAAGATGGTCAGCCCGCTCAGCAGCAGGAACGCCACCGCGGTGCGCATCGAGCTCTGCCCCTGGATCGGGCCCATCCGCAGGCTGATGGAGTAGGCGGTGCCGAGGAAGGCGAACATGCCGACCACGGTGACGGCGGAGGCGAGCGCGAAGGTGCGGGAGCGGAACAGGTCGAGGCGCAGCAGCGGGTCGCGCACCCGCAGTTCGACGACGACGAACGCCGCGAGGCACACGGCGGACAGCGCGAACGCGCCGACCACCGTGCCGCTGCCCCAGCCGTCCGAGGCGCCCTGGATGACGCCGAACAGCAGCGCGCACAGGCCGAGTCCGACCGTGGTCTGGCCGAGCGGGTCGAGTGAACGGCCCGCGGGCGAGCGGGAGTCCTGCGCGGCGAGGTAGGTGATCACCGCGTCGCCGAGCGCGAGCACCACGACGATGAGGAACGCCCAGCGCCATTGCAGGTAGGTGGCGGTGATGCCGCCGAGCAGCGGGGCCAGGAAGTTGCCGGTGGACAGGATCGCGGCCCACAGCGCGATCATCTTCGCCCGCTGGGCGGGGGTGCGTTCGCCGGCCACGAGCATGGCGAGCGTGGTGGGGAACAGGGCCGCGCAGCCGATGCCCGCGATGATCTGGCCGGTCCACATCACGCCGATGCCGTGGGCGGCGGCCGATATCGCCTCGCCCAGCGCGAGCATCGCGGCGCCGCCCAGCAGCAGCCGCTTGCGGCCGAAGAGGTCGCCCAGCACCCCGCAGGTCAGTTCGAGCACCGTGATCGGCAGCAGGGAGCAGTCGGAGATCCAGGTCAGTTGGGAGCTGCTCGGCTCGAAGACCTCCTGGAAGGTGCCGTTGAGGGTGGCCGGCATGGCCAGGCCGATCTGGGCGAGGCACACGGCGAAGAGCGCCGCGACGATCGTTCCCGTTCGCAGTGCGCTGCCCGTGCCGGCACCGCCGCCCTCGCTGCCGGCGTCGCCGTCAGCGTCACCGGAGGCGTGTTGCCCTGTCGCTGTTGTCATCGCGTCCTTCACTCACTCCTGTGGGGGCGGACCGCGCGTTCGCCGCGTCAACGGACCGTAAACTCGCGCTGATTTTGGCGCAAGAGTTGCGACTGAGATTGTTGACGATTTTGTGGGGCGCCCCTAGAGTCGCGCCGAACCCGCCCTGCGCGGCAGCGATGTCCCGACCCCTGGCAACGATCCTCCGGCCACGGCGACGATCCAAGAGTGGAGAAGGCAGCTGTGCACGACCTGTGTGCGCCGGCCCCGAGGGGTGCGCACCGCACGCAAACTCTCCGGCGGCACGGCCCTCCCCCGCGCCGCCGCCCTGAACGCCTCCGCGTCCGCGACGCCCCGACTCCCGTGCGACGTAGGCGACGTCCCCGCCAGGACCCCGTCCCACCCCCGAACAAAGGACCCCGACCGTGGCACCCGCACACGAGATCGCCCACCTCGCCCACGTCGAACTGCTCACCCCCCGGCCCGAGGAGAGCCTCGACTTCTTCACCCGGGTGATGGGGCTGACCGAGAACGGCACCGAGGGTGACTCGGTCTACCTGCGCACCTGGGACGACTACGAGCACCACTCGCTGAAGCTCACCGCCCACCACACCTCCGGCATCCGCCGCACCGGGCTGCGGGCCGCGGGACCGGAAGCCCTCGACCGCCGGGTGAAGGCGATCGAGGCGGCCGGCCTCGGCATCGGCTGGCGCGACGGCGACCCCGGACTCGGACCGACGTACGTCTTCCGCGACCCGGACGGCCACGAACTGGAGGTGTACTGGGAGAGCGAGTGGTACCAGGCTCCCCCGGAGTCGGCGCCCGCGCTGAAGAACCAGGCCCAGGCGTACCCGGCCCGCGGGGTGTCGGTGCGGCGGCTGGACCACGTCAACTTCCTCGCCGCCGAGGTCGAAGGGGCCACGGAGTTCGTGCAGGACGTGCTCGGCGCCCACGCCACCGAGCAGATCCGCCTCGACAGCGGGATCATCGCCGGACGCTGGCTGACCTTCACCAACAAGTCCTACGACGTCGTCTACACCCGCGACCGGACCGGCAGCCGCGGCCGGCTGCACCACATCGCCTTCGCCACCGACACCCGCGAGGACATCCTGCGCGCGGCGGACATCTTCCTGGACAACGGCGTCTTCATCGAGACCGGCCCGCACAAGCACGCCATCCAGCAGACGTTCTTCCTCTACGTCTACGAACCCGGCGGCAACCGGGTGGAGTTGTGCAACCCGGTCGCCCGCCTGGTGCTCGCGCCGGACTGGAAGACCATCACCTGGACCGAGGCGGAGCGGGCCAAGGGCCAGGCGTGGGGGCTGAAGACCATCGAGTCCTTCCACACCCACGGCACCCCGCCGGTGGAGCCGTAGCAACCGCGGGCGCCCGACCTCCGGCGGCACCCGGACCCGCTACGATACGGGAAACAATATTGTCACCAATGTGAGGAACGGGGGACCGGTCATGGCTGTGACCGCGAGGACGGCCGCAGCGGCGGACCCGGCCGGGTCGAAGGTCGCCGACGCGATCCGCGAGGCCGTCACCGCCGGGGACTTCGCCCCCAACCAGCGCCTCGTGGAGGCCGAGCTGTCCGAGCAGTTCGGCGCCAGCCGGGCGAGCGTGCGCAACGCGCTCGCCCAACTGGCCACCGAGGGGCTGGTCGAGCGCATCCAGAACCGCGGTGCCCGGGTCCGCGCCGTGTCGCTCGACGAGGCCGTCGAGATCACCGAGGTGCGGATGGCCCTGGAGGGCCTGTGCGCGGCCAAGGCCGCGGAGCGCGTCACCGACGACGACCGCGAGGCGCTGCGCGACCTCGGCGCGCGGATGAAGGCGGCGGTGGCCTCCGGCGACGTGCTCGGCTACTCCGACCTCAACCGCCGGCTGCACGCCCGCGTGCTGGCCATGAGCGGCCAGCACACCGCCTGCGCGGTGCTGGAGCGCCTGCACGGGCAGAACGTCCGCCGCCAGTTCCGGCTGGCCATGCACCCGGGCCGCCCGCAGGTCTCGCTGCCCCAGCACCTCGCCGTCATCGACGCGGTGTGCGCGGCCGACCCGGACGCCGCCGAGGCGGCGATGCGGGCCCATCTGCGCTCCGTCATCGAAGCGCTGCCCGGGCTGGAGAAGCCCCGCTGACCCCGCACGCGTATCGGCACCCGCACCCGGAGGGGCGCGAGAGCGGACGGGCGGACAGGCGTAACGCACCCCGCCGGCCCCGCCGGACGCACGCAGCCGGTCGCACGAAGCCGGACGCACGCAGCCGGACGCACGCAGCCGGACGCACGAAGATCGCCACCGGCCCGAACCGCGGCGCACCCTCCCTGCGTCCGAGCAAGTGATCGACCACCAGGGAGAGTGCAGCTTTGCGGATCTACATCAGCGCCGACATGGAAGGCGTCACCGGGCTCGTCGACGCCGACGACGTGCAGCCCGGCGGCCGGGACTACGAACGCGGCCGGGTGATGATGACCGAGGACGTCAACGCGGCCGTCCGCGGCGCCCTGTCGGCCGGCGCCACCGCGGTCACCGTCAACGACGCGCACGGGCCGATGCGCAACCTGCTCCCCGAACTGCTGCACCCGGCCGCGCGCCTGGTCCGCGGCCGGCCCAAGGCCATGGGCATGCTCGAAGGGCTCGACGCGGGCCACGACGCGGCGCTCTGCGTCGGCTACCACTCCCGCGCCGGCGCGCTGGGCGTGATGAGCCACAGCTTCATGGGCCACGAGATCGAGGACATGTGGCTCGACGACCGGCCGGTCGGCGAGATCGGGCTGGCGCACGCCACCGCGGCGGCACTCGGCGTCCCGGTGGTGATGCTCTCCGGCGACGACACGGCCTGCGCCGAGACGGCCGCGTGGGACCCCGCGGTCACCTGTGTCGCCGTCAAGCGGGCGGCCGGACGGTTCGCCGCCGAGCTGTCCCCGGTCGCCGAGGCCCGCCTGGCCATCGAGACCGCGGTCGCCACCACCCTCACCGCCCGGCGCGCCGCCACCACCGACCCCGCCCCCGAACCCGCCGAATCCGCCGCCGGCCACGCCCCGTCCACCCTCACCGTCCGCTGGCAGTCCGCGTCGGTCGCCGCCACGCTGCTCGGCATCCCGGGCGTCACCTCCGCCGACGACCGGACGGTCCGGGTCTCCGGACCGCTCCCCCAGCTCTACCGGCTCTTCGGGGTGTGGACGCGCGTGGCGACCGCCCTCACCAACCAGGCGCCCTACTGCTGACCCCGCCGGCGGACCGCCGGTGCCCCGACGGAACGGTCCGCCCGGTGCGCGGTGCCCGATGCTCCCGAGGACCGTCGATGCGGGGGTCCCGGTGAGCCAGACGGCCGGTCCGCTCCCAGCCGCCACGCCGGGGAGAGGTCACCCTCGTACGGGGCGCCCGGGCACCCCGCGCCGTTAAACCGTTCCGAACCTCACAGGACGGAACCGCCCGGCATTTCCCCAGTCTCCGCGGCCCCGCCGGTCCCCCGCCGCGCGGGCGTCACTCGCCGTGCCCGGCGAAGCCGCACGTCAGGCCGGGCGGCCAGGCCCGTGGAAGTGGGCGATGTCACGCTACGGGGCGGTAGCTGTTCACCTCGCGAGGCAGACATCGGGCAGGTGGCTTCCCTAGCATCGGTGCCATGACAGTTCTGCCGGACGACGGGGTCTCAGAACCCGACGTGTTTCCGCACGCCACGCGCGAACAGTGGCAAGCGCTCGTGGCAGGTGTACTGCGCAAGTCGGGTCGCGAGGTCTCCGGCGAGGAGGCCGAGCAGGCGCTGTCGACCGAGCTGGCCGGCGGTCTCACCGTGCACCCGCTCTACACCGCCGACGACACCTCGCCCGACCCCGGCCTGCCGGGCTTCGCACCGTATGTGCGCGGCAGCCGGCCGCTCGGCGGCTGGGACGTACGCCAGCGGCACCGGTCGCCGCAGGCCGCCGCAGCCAACGAGGCGGTGCTCGCCGACCTGGAGAACGGCGTCACCTCGGTGTGGCTGGCGGTGGGCGGCGCGGGCCTGCCGGTGACCGGCCTCGGGCAGGCACTGGCGGGCGTCTACCTCGACCTGGCCCCGATCGTGCTGGAGGCCGGCGCCGAAACCGGCGCCGCCGCCGAGGAGTTGCTGAGCCTCTTCGACCGGGAGGGCGTCGACGCCGGCCAGGCCCGCGGCAACCTCGGCGCGGACCCGCTCGGCCTGGCCGCCCGGACCGGCGCGGCCCCCGGGTACGACGACGCGGTGGCGCTGGCCGCGCGGACCGCCGAGCGGTATCCGCACCTGCGGGCCCTGACCGTGGACGCGCTGCCGTACCACGAGGCAGGAGCGTCGGCCGCGCAGGAGCTGGGCGCCTCGCTCGCCACCGGCGTGGCCTACCTGCGTACGCTCACCGCCGCCGGGCTGGACGCCGACACCGCCTGCGGGCAGCTGGAGTTCCGGTACGCGGCCACCGCCGACCAGTTCCTCACCATCGCCAAGCTGCGCGCGGCCCGCCGGACCTGGGCCAGGGTCACGGAGGTCGCCGGCGCCCTGGCGGCGGGCGGCCAGCGGCAGCACGCCGTCACCTCGACGGTGATGATGACCCGGCGCGACCCGTACGTGAACATGCTGCGCACCACCCTCGCCTGCCTGGGCGCCGGGGTGGGCGGCGCCGACGCGGTGACCGTGCTCCCCTTCGACGAAGCGCTCGGCCTGCCCGACGCGTTCGCCCGCAGGATCGCCCGCAACACCTCCACGATCCTGCTGGAGGAGTCCCACCTGGGCCGGGTCGCCGACCCCGCCGGCGGGTCCTGGTACGTGGAGCGGCTGACCGACGAACTCGCCCACAGCGCCTGGGAGTTCTTCCAGGAGCTGGAGGCGGCCGGCGGCCAGGAGAAGGCGCTGTCCTCAGGGCTCGCCGGCGAGCGCATCGCGGCCACCTGGCAGGCCCGCAAGCGCGCGCTGGCCACCCGCCGCGAACCGGTGACCGGCGTCAGCGAGTTCCCGCACCTGGCCGAGCGGCCCGTGGTGCGCGAGCCCGACCCGGCCCAGACCGCACCCGGCACGGCGGACAAGCCGTCGCGGGACGTGCCGCAGGGCCGTGCCCGCGCCCTTCCGCAGGTCCGCCGCGACGAGGCGTACGAACAGCTGCGCGCCCGCTCCGACGCCCACCTGGCGAGCACCGGGGAGCGCCCGAGGGTCTTCCTGGCCGCGCTCGGACCGCCGTCGGTGCACACCGGGCGGGTCTCCTTCGCGGCGAACCTGTTCCAGGCCGGCGGCGTCGAGCCGGTGCACGACCCGGTGACCGTCGACGCCGACAGCGTCGCCGCGGCGTTCGCCGCCAGCGGCGCGGAACTCGCCTGCCTGTGCTCCAGCGACGCGCTCTACGCCGAGCAGGCCGAGCCGGTGCTGGCGGCGCTCCGCTCGGCCGGGGCGCGCTGGATCGGCCTGGCGGGGAAGCCCGCCGCCGGCCCGGGCGCCGACGCCCACCTCTTCCTGGGCTGCGACGCCGTCGCGGTCCTGACCTCCGTCCTCGACCGTGCGGGAGTGGCGGCGTGATGCAGACCCCGGACTTCTCGCAGGCACCGGACTTCTCACAGGTTCCGGACTTCTCGCAGATCCCGCTGGGGCCGGGCGCCCCCGCGCAGGCCACCGAGGAGCAGTGGCGTGCGGCGGTGAAGGAGGCCGCCGGCGGCGGCGACCCCGATCCGGTGTGGGAGACCCCGGAGGGCATCGGGGTCAAGCCGCTCTACACCGGCGCCGACCTGGAGGGCCTGACCTCGCTGGGCACCTACCCGGGCATCGCGCCCTACCTGCGCGGCCCGTACCCGACGATGTACGTCAACCAGCCCTGGACGATCCGGCAGTACGCCGGCTTCTCCACCGCCGAGGAGTCCAACGCCTTCTACCGGCGCAACCTCGCGGCCGGCCAGAAGGGCCTGTCGGTCGCCTTCGACCTGCCCACGCACCGCGGCTACGACAGCGACCACCCGCGGGTGACCGGCGACGTCGGCATGGCGGGCGTGGCGATCGACTCGATCTACGACATGCGGCAGCTCTTCGACGGCATCCCGCTGGACCGGATGACCGTGTCGATGACGATGAACGGCGCGGTGCTGCCCGTGCTCGCCCTCTACATCGTGGCCGCCGAGGAGCAGGGGGTGCCGCCGGAGAAGCTGGCCGGCACCATCCAGAACGACATCCTCAAGGAGTTCATGGTCCGCAACACCTACATCTACCCGCCCCGGCCGTCGATGCGGATCATCTCCGACATCTTCGCGTACACCTCGCGGAAGATGCCGCGCTACAACTCCATCTCCATCTCCGGCTACCACATCCAGGAGGCCGGGGCGACGGCCGACCTGGAGCTGGCCTACACGCTGGCCGACGGCGTGGAGTACCTGCGGGCGGGCCAGGCCGCGGGGCTCGACGTGGACGCCTTCGCGCCGCGGCTGTCGTTCTTCTGGGCGATCGGCATGAACTTCTTCATGGAGATCGCGAAGTTGCGCGCGGCCCGGCTGCTGTGGGCCCGGCTGGTGCGGCAGTTCGACCCGAAGAACCCCAAGTCGCTGTCGCTGCGCACCCATTCGCAGACCTCCGGCTGGTCGCTGACCGCGCAGGACGTCTTCAACAACGTCACCCGCACCTGCGTGGAGGCGATGGCCGCCACCCAGGGCCACACCCAGTCCCTGCACACCAACGCGCTCGACGAGGCGCTCGCCCTGCCGACGGACTTCTCCGCCCGGATCGCCCGCAACACCCAACTGCTGCTCCAGCAGGAGTCGGGCACCTGCCGGGTGATCGACCCGTGGGGCGGCAGCGCGTACGTCGAGCGGCTCACGCACGACCTGGCCGGGCGGGCCTGGCAGCACATCCAGGAGGTCGAGGCGGCCGGCGGCATGGCGCAGGCCATCGACGCGGGCATCCCGAAGCTGCGGGTGGAGGAGGCCGCGGCCCGCACGCAGGCGCGGATCGACTCCGGCCGGCAGCCGGTCATCGGCGTCAACAAGTACCGGGTGGAGACCGACGAGCAGATCGACGTCCGGTCGGTCGACAACTCCTCGGTGCGCGCCCAGCAGGTCGCCAAGTTGCGACGGCTGCGCGAGGAGCGCGACGAGGCCGCCTGCCAGGACGCGCTGCGGGCGCTGACCGCGGCGGCCGGGCGCGCGCCGGGCGCCGACCTCGACGGCAACCTGCTGGCGCTCGCGGTGGACGCGGCCCGCGCCAAGGCGACGGTCGGCGAGATCTCCGACGCCCTGGAGCAGGTCTACGGGCGGCACGCGGGCCAGATCCGTACCATCACGGGTGTGTACCGCAACGAGGCCGGCCAGTCCCCCACCGTGCAGGGCACCCGGGACCTGGTCGAGCGGTTCGAGAAGGCGGAGGGGCGCCGCCCGCGCATCCTCGTCGCCAAGATGGGGCAGGACGGGCACGACCGCGGCCAGAAGGTGATCGCCACCGCCTTCGCCGACCTCGGCTTCGACGTGGACGTCGGCCCGCTGTTCCAGACCCCCGCCGAGGTGGCGCGGCAGGCGGTGGAGGCCGACGTGCACATCGTCGGCGTGTCCTCGCTGGCCGCCGGGCACCTCACCCTGGTGCCGGCGCTGCGGGAGGAACTGGCCGCCGAGGGGCGGGAGGACATCATGATCGTGGTGGGCGGCGTCATCCCTCCGCAGGACATCGCCGCGCTCCACGAGGCGGGCGCCACCGCGGTCTTCCCGCCGGGCACGGTGATCCCCGACGCGGCGCGCGATCTGGTGGCCCGCCTCGGCGCGGCCCTAGGCCACGGGGAGTTGTAGCCGCGGCATGCTCAGGGATGTCGAGGGTTACGCGAAGGGCGTGCTGGACGGCCGGCGGGCGTTCGTCGCGCGGGCGATCACGCTGGTGGAGTCCACCCGCGCCGAGCACCGGGTGCTGGCGCAGCGGCTGCTGACGGAGCTGCTGCCGTACAGCGGCGGGGCCCGGCGGATCGGCGTCAGCGGGGTGCCGGGCGTGGGCAAGTCCACCTTCATCGACGCGTTCGGAACGATGCTCACCTCGCTCGGGCACCGGGTCGCGGTGCTGGCGGTGGACCCCTCCTCGACCCGGACCGGCGGCTCCATCCTCGGCGACAAGACCCGGATGGAGCGGCTGGCGGTGGACCCGGCGGCGTTCGTGCGGCCGTCGCCGAGCGCGGGCACCCTGGGCGGCGTCGCGAAGGCCACCCGGGAGTCCATGGTGGTGATGGAGGCCGCCGGATACGACGTGGTGCTGGTGGAGACCGTCGGCGTCGGCCAGTCGGAGACGGCCGTGGCCAGGATGGTGGACTCCTTCCTGCTGCTCACGCTCGCCCGCACCGGCGACCAGCTCCAGGGCATCAAGAAGGGCGTGCTGGAGCTGGCCGACGTGATCGCGGTCAACAAGGCCGACGGGCCGCACGAGCGCGACGCGCGCGGCGCCGCCCGCGAACTGGCCGGCGCGCTGCGCCTGATGCACCCCGCGGACGCCAACTGGACGCCGCCGGTGCTCAGTTGCAGCGCCCGCGAGTCCACCGGGCTCGACACCGTGTGGGAGCGGCTGGAGCAGCACCGCGCGCTGCTGGAGGCCGGCGGCCGGCTGGCGGCCAAGCGCCGCGACCAGCAGGTGGACTGGGCGTGGGCCATGGCCGACGACGAGCTGCTCGGCCGGCTGCACGGCCACCCGGGCGTCCAGGCGCTGGCCCCCGGCCTCGAGGAGCAGGTCCGGGCCGGCACGATGACGGCCGCGGCCGCCGCCGAACGCCTGCTGAGCGTCTTCGACGGCCACACCCCGGCCCCGCCACCCACCCCTGACCGCTGACCGCTGACCCGCCCGACTCGGCGCCCGCCAGGCGGAGCACGTCAGCGCGGGCGGTCAACGGGCTTACGGCGAGCGGCGGTTCGGCTCGGAAGGGTACGGCGGCGGCCGGGACCTCCCGCCGGTCCGGGCCGCCCGCGCGGGCCGCGCTCAGCCCGCGTCGGCCACCAGCCCGGCCTTCCGCACGCCGAAGACCGCGACGGCCTCGTCGTTCTCCGGCCGCTCACCGCTGACGCCCACCGAGCCGAGCAGCGCGCCGTCCTCGTCCCGGATCAGCACCCCGCCCCGGGAGGAGGCGATGCGGCCCTCGGAGATCGCCGCGAGCGCGGCGAAGAACGCGGGGTCGCGCGTCGCGTGCCGCGCTCCCGTGGCGCCGCCCGAGCCGGTGCCGAGGCAGCCCCACGCCTTGGCGTGCGCGATCTGCGGGCGCAGGATGCCCGCGCCGTCCTCCCGCTTGACCACCTGCGGGTGGCCGCCCGGGTCGAGCACGGTGATGGTCAGCGGCCGCAGCCCCAGCTCGCGTGCGTGGCCGAGTGCGGCATCCACGATCTCGGATGCCTGGGCCAGGGTCAGGTATGCCATGTCGGTGACTCCTTGTACGGGTTCGTCGGGTACGGGTTCGTCGCGTCGATCGCGACCGGTGCGGTCGTACGGTCGTGCGCCGTGTGCGCCGCGGGGCGGGGCGGGGCGGGCGGCGGGCGGCCCTCAGCGGTCGGCGACGACCGCGGTCTCGATGACGCCGAGCCCCTCGATCTCCCCGCGGACCACGTCGCCGGGCTTGACGAGGGGGTGGCCCAGGGGCGTTCCGGTCGAGAGCAGGTCACCGGGCACGAGGGTGAGGGCCTCGGTGAGCCAGGCCAGCTGGTCGGGAACGGAGTGGAACATCTCGGCGGTGCTGCCGTCCTGCCGCGGCTCGCCGTTGACCCAGGAGCGGATGCTCAGCCGGTGCGGGTCGGGGATCTCGTCCGCGGTGACGAACCAGGGGCCGGCGATCCCGAACGTGTCGAACCCCTTGCCGCGGTCCATCCGGTTGCCGTCCCGCTCGGAGACGTCCCGCGAGCCGACGTCGCAGAAGCCGACGTAACCGGCCACCGCCCGCATCGCGTTCTCGGGGGTGAGGTGGCGCGCGCGGGAACCGATGACGACGCCCAGCTCCATCTCCGGGTCGACCTTCTCGCAGATCGCCGGGTACCGCAGGTCGTCGTGCGGCCCGGCCAGCGCACTGGCGGCCTTCAGGCAGCCCTGCGGGCTCCGCCGGGCCGGCGCGGGTGCCGTACCGGACGGTGCCGGTCCGGCGGCGCCGGGCCGCTCGCGGGGGTAGTTGGCGAGCATGCACCAGATGGTCCCCGGCCGGCCGATCGGCGGTCCGAGCCGGGCGGGTGCGTCGGACCACAGGCAGTCCTCGTCCAGATCGCCGCCGCCGGCATGGCCGACCGCCCACTCGAACACCTCACGGACGGACGTCAGTTGAGGGTCCGCCCGCAGCAGCGCGGGCAGGTCGCCGGCGACGGCGAGGCGGGCCCGGGCCAGGGCGTCGTCCCGATGCACGCCGCCGGTCTCCAGCCGACGGACGAACGCGGCCTGGATATCGACAAGTTGACCCGGAACGACGTCGGGGAAGCAGAGCCGGTCGCCGAAGGGCGTCCGCCGGGAGGCTATTTTCACGGGGATCTGGGGTGCTTTCCGTGGGTGCGGATGAGGGGGCGTGCGGGAGGAACGGGAGTGGTGCGAGCGGGCGTTCGGGCGTTCGGGCGTCCGGGCGGCCCGGCGGAGGGGCGACCGGGCGGGGCAGGGCCCGGGACCACCCGCGCGCCCCGAGCCGCCGACCGCCGACCGCCGACCGCCAACCGCCGGCGGCCAATCGCCCAGCTGCCGGAGCCGGAGCCACCGGCGCACCCGGCCGCGAACGCGCCGGGCTCAACCGGCGTCGGCGTCCCGGGAGTTCTCGAACCTGATCCCGCCGTCGGTCGTGACGAGGTCGAACTGGTCGGAGGGCACGGCCGGCACGTGGATCGGCGGCAGGCCCACCGTGAAGAGCAGCAGCTCCGAGGTCGCGACGTAGCGCGCCTTCTCCCCCGGGTCGGCCTCGACCGCTCCCAGCCGACCGATCGCGGTGTCCTCGACGGTGCCCGCGCCCGAGAGCACCACGGTCAGCCGGCGCGCGTCCTCGCTCGCGCAGATCCACTCGGCGCCGGCCTCGATCTTGAGGAACTCGATCCAGAACCGCCGCTCGGTGTAGGTGCCGATGTGCTTGCGCTCGACCCCGGTCGCCCCGGCCACCGGCACCCAGTTGAAGTGCACGGGGTTGCTGATCACCACTCCGTTGTAGCGCGGCCGCGGGAACTTCATCGGCCGGCGCTCGCGCCGCTCGGCCTGCGCCTCCTTGTTGTCCGGGCCGCGGCCGCGGCCGGCCCCCATGCCGAGCGCGGAGGCGCCGCCGAACTGGAGCACCAGCTGGAGCTGCTTCGGGTCGCCGAGCGGGTCGTCCTGCGGCCCGTAGGTCTGCCCCTCGGGGAAGTAGCCGACCTCGCCCTCGCGCAGAATCCCCTGCTCGCCCAGGTTCATGTCGCCGACGATCGGCAGGCGGATCTGCTCGAAGGTGTGGCAGTGCCGGGGCATGCGGAAGTCGGCTTCCTGCCGGCCGAGGATGTAGCGGTAGTTCTCCAGGGGCTTGCCGCGGTCCCCCATCAGCAGGTAGTTGAACGAGACCGTCCCTCTGGGGTGGTCCATCTTGTACGCGTTCTCGTCGTACGGCGCGATCTTCATCGCTGTCCTCCGGTGTCCGGTGTGAGCCCGTGTGCGGCCGGGGTGGGGTGGCCGGCTCGTGCGGCCGGCGTGGACGCGCGAACCGGCGGTCCCGTGAACGGCACGTCCCGCCGAGGGCGTCCTGGCGTCGCGATCCACACAACCTTCTTGGTAGCTTGGTGTCAAGGTAGCCGACGGTTTTCCGCCGCATCCTGTGCGGAGCGGCCCACCGGCCCACCGCGCCCCGGGACGCACAGAAGCCGCCGCACCCGCCGGGACAGGCGGGTACGGCGGCGACGGCGGCGACGGCGGCGACGGCGGGCAACCGTCAGCGGGCGACCGGCAACGCGTCGCGGCCGGCGGCGGGTTGGGACGAGAGCGGAGTGGGGCGAAAGCGGGTTGGAACGAAAGCGGCGTGCAGCCGCAAGGTCAGCCGATCGGCAACCCCGCGTAGTTCTCGGCGAGTTCGGCGGCCGCGTGCGGGGACGCCGCGATCCGGTCGAGCTGGGAGATCTGGAGCCGGGTCTCGAACGGGCCCTGCGCCGGGTCGGTGTGCAGCGTGCTGGTCATGAAGAAGGAGAAGTGCTCGGCCCGCCAGACCCGCCGCAGGCAGGTCGCCGAGTACGCCTCCAGTCCCGCGGTGGAGCCGGTCTCCTTCAGCTCGGCGAACGCCCTGGCCAGCACGATCACGTCGGCCGCCGCGAGGTTGAGCCCCTTGGCGCCGGTGGGCGGCACGATGTGGGCGGCGTCGCCGGCCAGGAAGACCCGGCCGTGGCTCATCGGCTCCGAGACGAAGCTGCGCATCGGCAGCACCCCCTTGGAGGTGATGGGCCCGCGCTTCAGCGTCCAGCCGCTGCCGTCCACCGCGAAGCGCGCGTCCAGCTCGTCCCAGATCCGCTCGTCGGGCCAGTCGGCGGGATCGGTGCCGTTGGGGACCTGGAGGTAGAGCCGGCTGACGGTCGGCGAGCGCATGCTCAGCAGCGCGAAGCCGCGCGGCGAGTGGGCGTAGACCAGTTCGTCGCTGGACGGCGGCACGTCGGCGAGGACCCCGAACCAGGAGTAGGGGTAGACGCGTTCGTAGGTGCGGCGGACGCGGTCCGGCACCGCGTCGCGGGTGACGCCGTGGAAGCCGTCGCAACCCACCACGTAGTCGCAGGTGAGGGTCCTGGCCTGGCCCTCGTGCGTGTAGCGGACCACCGGCCGGTCGGTGTCGGCGCCCTCGACCGCCCGCACGTGGGCCTCGAAGAGCAGCGGGGCGCCGTCCTCCAGTTGGAGGGCGATCAGGTCCTTGCAGACCTCGGTCTGGGCGTAGACCCAGACCCGGCGGCCACCGGTGAGGGACGGGAAGTCGATGCGGTGCGACCTGCGGTCCCAGCGCAGTTCGATGCCGTCATGGACGAGGGCCTCGCGGTCGAGCCGCTCGCCGGCGCCGGAGGACCGCAGCACGTCCACCGTGGACTGTTCGAGGATGCCGGCGCGTTGGCGCTGCTCGACGTAGTCGCGGTCGCGGCTCTCCAGGACCACGCAGTCGACGCCGAAGCGGTGCAGCAGCCGGGCGAGGAGCAGCCCCGCCGGACCGCCGCCGATGATGCCGACGGTGGTGTGGTTGGGGGTGTGCATGAGGATCAGTGCCCCTCTTCTTCTTCGGCCCGGTCCTCTTCGAGGACCCGGTTGGCGATGGCGAAGGCGGAGTTGGCCGCGGGCACCCCGCAGTAGACGGCCGACTGGAGCAGGACTTCCTGGATCTCGTCGGGGGTCAGGCCGTTGCGGAGGGCCGCGCGCACGTGCATGGCCAGTTCGTCGTGATGGCCGCGCGCGACCAGCGCGGTGAGGGTGACGCAACTGCGGGTCCTGCGGCTCAGGCCCGGGCGGGTCCAGATCTCGCCCCACGCGTAGCGGGTGATGAGGTCCTGGAACGGCGCGGTGAAGTCGGTGCTGCGGGCCGCCGCCCGGTCGACGTGCGCGTCGCCCAGCACGGCCCGGCGCACCGCCATCCCCGCCGCGTGCCGGGAGGCGTCGTCGGAGGGGCCGCCGGAGGGCCCACCGGAGGCACCGCCGTCCGGCCCGTCCGCCAAGTGCGCGGTCAGCGCCGCCAGTACGGGCCCGGGCCGTTCGACGTTCGCCAGGTGGGCCGCGTGCCCGACCTCGGTCAGGCTCGCCCCGGCGATCCCGTCGGCCAGCTCGCGCGCGTGCGCGGGTGGCGTCGCCGGGTCGTCCCGGCCCGCGATCACGCAGGTCGGTACGGTGATGCCCGCCAGCTCCGCGCGCAGGTCGAAGGCGGCCAGCGCGTCGCAGCAGGCCGCGTACGCCTCCGGGTCCGCGGCCCGCGCGTCGGCCACCAGCGCCGCCGCGGCCGGCGCGCCGGCGAACGCCGGGGTGAACCACCGGTGCACCGCGGTGTCGGCGACCGGCCCGGTGCCCTCCGCCCGTACCAGCGCCGCGCGCTCCCGCCAGCCGGACGGCTCGCCGAACCGCGCCGACGTGCACACCAGCGCGAGGCTGCGGACCCGCTCGGCGTGATGCACCGCGAGCCACGTGCCGACCGCGCCCCCGAGCGACACCCCGCCGTACGCGAAGCTCTCCACCCCGAGCCGGTCGGCGAGTTCCAGCACCATGCGCCCGAGGTCGGCGACAGTGGCGCCGGTCGCGGGCAGCCGCGCCGGCGAACGGCCGTGCCCGGGCAGGTCGTAGCGGATCACCCGATGCGTACGCGCCAGCGCCGGGACCTGGGCGTCCCACACCGCGAGCGACGTGCCGAGGGACGGGCCGAGGACGAGCGGCGGCGCGCCGCCGGCGCCGTCCACCCGGTGGTGCAACAGGTTCGTCATACGTTCTCCTCGGTCCGCTCGGTGACGCCGCCAACGGGCCGGCGGCGCCTGCTTCCGCGCTGGTGGCGTGGCCGGAAGGGCCGGCCTGGTTCGCGGTGTCCGGTGGTCCACCACGGCCTTCGGCCTGGGGCACCCCCGCATCGCAAGGCGGTGCGGGCATCTCCCGGCCGCCAGGCGCGGGCGTACCCGGGTGGCTCCGGCAACGCCGGGGCCGCTCCCCCTGGCTTCGCCGGAGGTGCCCCCACCCGGCGAAGGCTGGGGACGAGTGCGCGTGCCAGGCGCCGCGAGCCCGGGGGCACCTCACGGCCGTCAGGCCAGGGGGAGGGACTTCCCCCACACGGCCTGGCCCCGCGCCCGGCCGGTCGGCGCCGCGTCCGCCGCGCGCGCCTGCTCACGGTCCGGTGGGGCGCAGCGCGCGGTCGACCAGGGCGGGGGCGGAGCCCAGGTAGGTGACGGGGTCGAGGAGGTGGCGCAGGCGCTGGGGGGTCAGCGCGGCGGCGAGGACCGGGTCGGCGCGCAGGGCGTCCTCGAGTTCGACGTCCTCCTCGACCGCGCGGCGGACGGCGCGGTCGAGGAGGGATCGGGCCTCGCCGCGGCCGATCAGGGCAGTGAGGGCGGCGGCGAGGTGCTCGGTGGCGATGAGGCCGTCCGTCGCGTCGAGGTTCGCGCGCATCCGGTGCGGGTGGACCCGCAGGTCCTCGACGAGTTCGACGGAGTCGCGGGCGGCGCCTCCGACGAGGCGCAGCGCCTCGCGCAGCGGCTGCCACTCGGCGTGCCAGGCGCCGGCGGGGCGTTCGTCCTCGGCGGCGAGCGAGCCGAACAGGACGGCGGCGAGCGCGGGGACCTGGCGGGCGGCGGCCGCGATGAGGGTGGCGCGTACGGGGTTGGCCTTGTGCGGCATGGCGGAGGAGCCCCCGCCGCTGCCTTCGGACAGCTCGCCGATCTCGGTCCTGGACAGCACCAGCACGTCGGCCGCGACCTTGCCGAGGGCGCCGGCCGCGAAGGCCAGCGCACCGGCGAGGTCCGCGACGGGGGTGCGGAGCGTGTGCCAGGGCAGGTCGGGCTCGGCGAGGCCGGTCTCGGCGGCGTAGCCGGCGAGCAACCGCAGGCCGATGTCGCCGTCGCGCGCGCTGTCACTGTCGTCCGCGCCGGCCCGGTCCCGCGCGCCGGCCCCCTCCCCCGCGCTGCCGTCGTCGGCCCCGGCGAAGGCCGCGACGGCTGCCAACGTCCCTGCCGCACCGCCGAGTTGAGCGGGCAGCGAGTTCCGTACGGCCGCCAGCCGGTCGTGTCCGGCGAGCAGCAGTGACCGCCAGCCGACCGCCTTCAGCCCGAACGTGGTGGGGACGGCGTGCTGGGTCAGGGTGCGGCCGGGCAGCGGCGTGTCGCGGTGCTCGGCGGCGAGCCGGGCCAGCGCGCCGGCCGCGCGGCCCAGGTCGGCCAGCACCGTCGCCAGCGTGCGGGAGGCGACGAGCATCGTCGCCGTGTCCAGGATGTCCTGGCTGGTCGCTCCGCGATGGACGAACTCGCCTGCGGCCGGGTCGAGTTCGGCGGCGGCGGCCGTCAGGTCGGCGACCAGCGGGATGACCGGGTTGCCGCCGGCGCGGGAGCGCAGCGCCAGGTCGCGTACGTCGTAGCAGCCGGTCACCGCGGCGGCCGCCGTGACCGCGGCCGCCGCCGACGCCGGGGCCAGCCCCAGCGCGGCCTGGGCGCGGGTGAGCGCGGCCTCGGCGTCGAGCATGGCGCGCACGTACGCGGCGTCGCCCGTGGCGGCCTCGGCCGCGGACCCGGCCCGCCCCGGGGCGAGCAGGCCGAAGTCCCCGGCGGGGTCCGCGTGGGCGGCGGCGTCGGCGGGTTCCCGCGAGGGCGTGGGTTCACAGGAATCGGCGAGATCGGTGGAATCGGTGGAATCGGTGGGATCAGTCGAAGGCAAGGAAGACCGTCTCCTCGTGCACGCCGTCGGACTGCAGACGGATGTCGAACCGCAGGACGCCCGGCGCCGCGCCCTCGTCGGGGGTGGCCAGCAGCGTGGCGCGGCGGGCCGGGCTCAGCGCGGCGAGCAGCGGGTCGGCCGCCACGTCGGCGCGCCCGGGCAGGTAGACCCGGGTGTGCAGGTGGTGCAGCAGGCCGCGGGCGAAGACGATCAGCGCCAGGTACGGCACCCCGCCCGGCGGCAGCGTACGGATCGCGTAGCGGCCGTCGGCGTCGGTGGTGACCCGGCCGAAGCCGGTGAAGACCACGCCGTCGCGGCCGATCACCCGGCCGTCGACGGGGTCGCGGCGCAGCGAGCCGGGCGCGCCGGTGCGGGAGCCGTCGGGGGCGGGCTGCCAGACCTCCAGGAGGGCGTCGGGCACGGGCTGTCCGGCGCCGTCGTGGACCCGGCCGTGGACGGTGAGGGTGTCGGGGTGGCCGGTGGGCGCGATGTCGCCGCCCTTGGCGAAGGGCAGGGCGTAGCCGTAGAACGGCCCGACGGTCTGCGAGGGGGTGGGGGCGAGGGACATCAGCGGCCCTCCTCGATCCAGGTGGCGGCGGGACCGTCGAGGACGATGTCCCAACGGTAGCCGAGCGACCATTCGGGGGTGGACAGGTCGTGGTCGTAGGCGGCGACCAGCCGGGCCCGCGCGGACTCGTCGGTGACGGACCGCAGGATCGGGTCGTAGTCGAAGAGCGGGTCGCCGGGGAAGTACATCTGGGTGACCAGGCGTTGGGTGAACGCGGTGCCGAACAGCGAGAAGTGGATGTGCGCCGGGCGCCAGGCGCCCCGGTGGTTGCGCCAGGGGTAGGCGCCGGGTTTGACGGTGACGAACGTGTAGCCGCCGTCGTCGCCGGTCAGGGTGCGGCCGACGCCGGTGAAGTGGGGGTCGAGCGGGGCCGGGTGGTCGTCGCGCTGGTGGGCGTAGCGGCCGGAGGCGTTGGCCTGCCAGATCTCGACGAGCTGGCCGCGGACCGGGCGACCTTCGCGGTCGAGGACCCGGCCGGTGACCGTGATGCGCTCGCCGAGCGGCTCGCCGAGGTGCTGCCGGGTGAGGTCGTGGTCGAGGGCGGTGAGGTCCGTGGCGCCGAAGACGGGGCCGGTCAGCTCGACGGCCTCGGGGTCGCCGCTCACGGAGACGAGCGGCTGCCGGGGGTGGCGCAGGGCGCTGCTGCGGTAGGGGGCGTAGCCGCGGTCGGGGTGGTGCTCGGCGGGGGCGCCGGCCGCTCGCCGGGTCGCGTACGCCTGCTGCTCGGCGGCTATTTCGGCGCTGATGTCGTGCTGCGTGAGGGGGTTGGGCGGGGTGGGCGGGGCGGCCCCGGGGGGAACCGCGCCGGGCGCGGGCGGGGCGGAGGGACCGGACGGGGTGAGGGAGGTGGGCGGAGTGGGCATGCGGGACGCTCCTACCTTTCCAGGACGAGGGCGAGGCCCTGGCCGACGCCGATACAGAGGGCGGCCACGCCGGTGCCGGAGCCCGCCGCCTTCAACTGATGGGCGACGGACCCGGCGAGCCGGGCGCCCGAGGCGCCCAGCGGGTGGCCGATCGCGAGCGCGCCGCCGCGCGGGTTGAGGATCGCGGGGTCGAACGCGGGCCATTCGGCGACGCAGCCGAGCACCTGGGCGGCGAAGGCTTCGTTGAGCTCCAGGGTGGTGAGGTCGTCGAAGGTCCGGCCGGCGCGGGCCAGCGCGCGGTTGACGGCTTCGACGGGGGCGAGGCCGAAGTAGTGCGGCGCCACGGCGGACACGCCGGTGGCGCGGATACGGGCGAGCGGCTCGCGGCCGGTGGCCTTGAGCCCGTCCTCGTCGACGAGGAGCAGGGCGGCGGCGCCGTCGTTGAGCGGGGAGGCGTTGCCGGCGGTGACGGTGCCCTCCTCGGCGCGGAAGGACGGCTTGAGCGCGGCCATCGCCTCCGCCGAGGCGTCCGCCCGCACGGACTCGTCGCGGTCGACGACGACCGGTGCGCCCTTGCGCCGCGGTACGGGCACCGGGACCGTCTCGTCGTCGAACAGGCCCTGCTGCCAGGCCCGGGCGGCCTGGACGACGGCTTCGAGGCCGGAGGCGCACAGCCGGTTGACGGTGACGCCGGGGACGGTGACCGGGAGCCCGGCCAGCAGCCCGGCCATCCGGCCGACGTTGCGGTTCTCCTCGCCCGCGCCGTTGGCGTTGCCGAGGTAGACGTCGCCGATCAGGGCCGGGTCGAGTGCGGGGGTGCGCGCCAGCAGTTCGCGGATGGCGTGCGCGGCCAGGTCGTCGGGGCGGACCGCCGCCAGCGCGCCGCCGTACCGGCCGACGGGGGTGCGGACGGCGTCCACGACGTAGACGTCACGCGGGAAGGTGCTCATCGGGTGATCCCGTCGGCGATCCGGATCGCGGCGGCCGTCTTCCGCTCGATCTCCTCGACGGTGGCGCCGGGCGCGGTCTCGACCAGCAGCAGGCCGTCGTCGGTGACGTCCAGGACGCCCAGGTCGGTGATGATCCGGTCGACGCAGGCCCGGCCGGTGAGCGGCAGTGCGCAGCGGTCCAGGATCTTGGGGCTGCCGTCCCTGGCGGTGTGGGTCATGGTGACGATGACCCGGCGGGCGCCGTGCACCAGGTCCATGGCGCCGCCGATGCCGGTGACCAGCGTGCCGGGGATGGCCCAGTTGGCGAGGTCGCCGGTCGCGGAGACCTGCATGGCACCCAGCACCGCGGTGTCGATGTGGCCGCCGCGGATCATGCCGAAGGACAGCGCCGAGTCGAAGAAGGAGGCGCCGGGCAGCACCGTGACGGTCTCCTTGCCGGCGTTGATCAGGTCGGGGTCCAGCTCGTCCTCGTACGGGAACGGGCCGGTGCCGAGGATGCCGTTCTCCGACTCCAGCACCACGTGGACACCGTCGGGGAGGTGGTTGGGGATCAGGGTGGGCAGGCCGATGCCGAGGTTGACGTACTCGCCGTCGCGCAGCTCCCGGGCGGCCCGGGCGGCCATCTCGTCTCGCGTCCACGGCATCAGACCCGCACCTGCCCGGGCGTGACGGTGACCTTCTCGATCTTCTTGTCGGCGGCCTGCGCGCGGGTGAGCGCCACCACGCGCTGGACGAAGATGCCGGGCAGATGGACGTGGTCCGGGTCGATCTCGCCGGGTTCGACCAGCTCCTCGACCTCGGCGACGGTGATCCGGCCGGCCATGGCGGCGAGCGGGTTGAAGTTGCGGCTGGACTTGTTGAAGACCAGGTTGCCGTGCCGGTCGCCCTTGGCGGCCCGGACGAGGGCGAAGTCGGTGGTGATGGCGCGCTCCAGGACGTAGGCGGTGCCGTCGAACTCGCGCACCTCCTTGGGCGGGGAGGCCAGCGCGACGCCGCCGTGGCCGTCGTAGCGCCAGGGCAGTCCGCCGTCGGCGACCTGGGTGCCGACGCCGGCCGGGGTGAAGAAGGCGGGTATGCCGCAGCCGCCGGCGCGCAGCCGCTCGGCGAGCGTGCCCTGCGGGATCAGCTCCAACTCCAGCTCGCCGCCGAGGTACTGGCGGGCGAACTCCTTGTTGCCGCCGATGTAGCTGCCGGTGACGGCGCTGATCCGGCCGGCGGCGAGCAGTACGGCGAGGCCGGAGTCCATGGCGCCGCAGTTGTTCGACACCACGCTCAGGCCGCCGACGCCCTTGGCGTGCACGGCCGCGATCAGCGTGTTCGGGACGCCGCTGAGACCGAAGCCGCCGACCGCGAGCGACGCTCCGTCCTCGACGTCGGACACGGCCTCGTCGGCCGAGGCGACCACCTTGTCCATCCGCGTTCTCCCCAGTAGCCTGTTCGCCAGGTGAACTTAAGTTCATCAATTTTGCCGCCCGAGTGTGATCCGGAGGGGTCCGCCCTGTCAACGGCTTCGCGCGGCTTGGTACGGCCCGGTGCGGCTTGGTGCGGCCTCGTGCGGCCTCGTGCCAGGAGACCCGCGCCGCGAAATCCCCTCGGCACCCGCCCCCGCCCGTACCGTCCCGACCCCCGTCCCGACGTCCCTCGTGGAGCCCGCCGATGCCCCGTCCCACCGCCACCGCCGAGCCGGCTCCGCCACCCGCGGAGGCCGTCGGCCCGCTCATCCGCGGGCTCGCGGTGCTCCGCGTGCTCGGCGCGACCGACGGCCGGCGCTCGGTGGGCGACCTGGTCCGGGACACCGGCCTGGCCCGCTCCACCGTCGACCGGGTGGTCAGCACCCTCGCCAGGACCGGATACCTGCGCGTCGAGGGCCGGGACGCCGTCCTCGCCCCGCGCCTGATGGAACTGGGCAACGCCTACCTGTCGGCCTGCGGGCTGCCGGACCGGCTCGGCCCGCTCGCCGACGCCCTCGCCGACCGGCTCGACGAGTCGGTGTCCCTCGCCGTCCCCGACCGGGACGGGGTGCGCTTCGTCGCCCAGGCCACCCGGCGCCGGGCCATGTCGCTGGTCTTCCGGATCGGCGACCTGCTCCCCGCGGAGTGCGGCGCGCCGGGCGCGCTGTTCGCCGCCGAGTGGACCGGCGCGGACTGGGAGCGGTGGCGCCGGGGTCGCGCCGCCGACCCGGCCGGCAGCCGCTTCCCCGCGGTGCCGCCGTACCCCGCCGCCGACGCGGCCGGTTCCTTCGACCGGCGCGCCGCCGACGCGCGGCGGCAGGGCTGGTCGGTGGACGACCAGCTGATCGAGCCCGGCCTGGTCGCGATCGCGATGCCGGTACGGGACGGGAGCGGCCGCGCGGTGTGCGCCGTGAGCGTGGTCAGCCACACCAGCAGGCACAGCGCGCGGTCCCTGGGCAAGGCGGTGCTGCCCCGGTTGCGTACGACGGTCGCCGCGATGGAGGCCGCGCTGTCCGGTACGGCCGAGGCCGGCGAAGGTACCGAGGCGGGTGGGCTAAGCAAAAGTACCGAGGCGGGTGCGCTCAGCGGCGATGCCAAGGCGGGTGCGCTCAGCGGCGATGCCGAAGCGGGTGCGCTCAGCGAAGGTACCAAGGCGGATGCGCTCAGCGAAGGTACCGAGGCCGGTGCGCTCAGCGGCAATGCCGCGTCCGGTGGGCCCGCCGAACAGGCCGAACAGGCCGTGCGCGGCGGACCTGCCGAGCCTGCCGCTCCCCCGCCGGACGGCCCGGCACCGGACGGCCCGGCCCCGGAAAGCCCGGCCCCGGCCGCCTGGACCCGCGCCTCCAAGCAGGAACTGGGCCCGGAGTTCGTGGAGTCCCTGGCGCGCGGGCTCACCGTACTGACCGCCTTCGACCGCGGCCCCCGCGCCGCGCTGCCGCTGACGGCCGTCGCCGAGGCCACCGGCCTGGCCCGGGCCACCGCCCGGCGCTCACTGATCACCCTGGAGCACCTCGGCTACGTCGCCCACGACGGACGGCTCTTCCGGCCGACCCCGCGCGTCCTGGAACTGGGCTTCGCGCACCTGTCCCACCTCGCCCTCCCCCAGATCGCCCAGCCGCACCTGGTCGCGCTCGTCGGGCAGGTCCGCGAGTCCGCGTCGATGGCCGTCCTGTCCGGCGACGACATCCAGTACGTCGCCCGCGTCCCCACCGTGCGGATCATGAGCGTCAACATCACGGTCGGCACCCGATTCCCCGCGTACGCCACCTCGATGGGCCGGGTGCTGCTGTCCGGGCTGCCCGCGGCCGAGCGGGCGCGGCGGCTGGCGGGCGCGGACCTCAAGCCGCTCACCCGGCACACCGTCACCTCGGCGGACCGGCTCGCGACCGTCCTCGACCTGGTCGAACGGGAGCGGTACGCGCTCGTGGACGAGGAGTTGGAGGAGGGCCTGCGGTCGATCGCGGTACCCGTACGCGACCGCGCCGGGCGCGTCGTGGCCGCAGTGAACGTCTCCATGCACGCCGCCGGCGGCACCGCCGAGCAGGCCACGACCGACCTGCTGCCGCCACTGCGGCAGGCGGCGGAGCGGATCACGGCAGACCTGCGGGTCGCCGGGCGCTACGGGCGGCTCGCCCGGGAGTGAGGGCGCACGCGCGGGAGTGCTCACGCACGTGAGTGAGGGCTCACGCCCGAGGCTGCGGTCCGCCCCCCGATCCGCCCGCGGGTCACCTCTCCTCCGGCTCCCCGCCGCTGGTCAGCAAGGACGCCATCAGCTGGGAGAACCGCGGGTCGGAGGAGGTCATCTCGTCGCCGCGCCGGGACTTCTGGATACGGTCCACCACCCGCTGGTGGTACTCCTCCACCAGCTCCGCCGCGGCGTCCGCGTCGCGCCGCTCCACCGCCTCCACGATGTCCATCCTGGCCCGGTGCAGCGTGCCCGCGATCCGTTCGAGCTTCCCGCCCGACATCTCGACGGCGAGCCCGATCTGCACCTCGGTGATGAACCGGCACAGCGAGATCAGCAGCGGGTGGTGGGAGAGTTCGGCCAGCGCGTGGAAGTAGTTCTTGAGCTTCGCCGCCGCCTCCTCGACGCTGTCGGCGTCCAGGTCCGCCGCGCGCTCGGCGGCTTCCCGCAGCCGGGCGACCTCCTCGTCGGTGGCGCGCTCGGCCGCGAGCCGGACCGCGTAGGTGTTGAGCACCGCGAGCAGCCCGAAGACGTCGCGGGCGTTCATGTTGCCGAACTGCACGACCGCCGCGATGGACACGGCGATGAGCGTGTCGCTCTGCGCCGTCACGGTGCTGCCGCTGCCGTTCCTGGACGAGACCAGGCCCATCGCCGTAAGCACCCGGATCGCCTCGCGGATGGTCGGGCCGCTGACGCCGTACTGCGCGGCGAGGTCGCGCTCGGACGGGAGTTTCGCGCCGTGCGGCAGCGCCCCGCTGAGGATCTGCCCGCGGAGGTCTTCCAGGATCTGGTCGGCGACCCGCTTCCGGTAGATCTTGCCGGGCTGGTTCATGGTCATCCTTGGCCTCTCCGCGGCGCCAATCATCCTGTGAGCTTGATGTCAAGGCTAACAGGGCGCATCGCCCCGCGGGCGGCCCGGCGGTCAAGTCCCGCTCCCGCCGGGCCCTTTCGGCGGCCGGCTCAGAAGGGGTACTGCGCCGCCTCGCCCCGCAGCGTGATCCACCGCGTCTCGGTGAACGCGTCGATGTTGGCCGCGCCCCCGAACCGGGCGCCGGTGCCGGAGCCCGCGACGCCGCCGAAGGGCGCGACCGCCTCGTCGTTGACGGTCTGGTCGTTGATGTGGACCAGGCCGGTGGGGATGCGCTCGGCCAGGGCCAGGCCGCGCATCACGTCGCGGGTGAGGATGCCCAGCGACAGCCCGTAGGGGCCGTCCGTCGCCAGGGACACCGCCTCGTCCACGTCCCCGAAGACGCGGACGGGCGCGACCGGGCCGAAGACCTCCTCGGTGTAGGCGGGCGAGGAGTCGGTGACGCCGGTCAGGACCGTCGGGCGGTAGAAGAGGTCCTCGTAGGTGCCGCCGGCCGCCACCGTGGCTCCGCCCTCGACGCTCGCCCGCACCATCCGGTGGATCTTGTCGCGCTGACCCGCGTCGATCACCGGGCCCAGCGCGACCGGGTCCTTGGCCGGGTCGCCGACCGGCAGTTGCTCGGCCTTCGCCACCAGCCGCTCGGTGTACTCGGCGGCTATCGACTCGTGGACGAGGTGGCGCCCGGTGGTCATGCACACCTGGCCCTGGTGGAAGAAGGAGCCCCAGGCGGCGATGGAAGCGGCCCGCTCCAGGTCGGCGTCGGGCAGCACGATCAGCGCGGAGTTGCCGCCCAGTTCCAGGTGGGCGCGCTTGAGGTGGTGCGCGGCGGCCGCGCCGACCTTGCGGCCGGCCGCGGTGGAGCCGGTGAACGAGACGACCCGCACCCGCGGGTCGGCGACGAGCGCCTCGCCGGCCTCCGCGCCACCGGGAACCAGCCCCAGCACGCCCTCGGGGAGGCCGGCCTCCTCGAACACCCGCATGATCGTCACACCGCCGCCGACCGCGGTGCGCGGGTCCGGCTTGAGCACCACCGCGTTGCCCAGCGCCAGCGCCGGAGCGACCGAACGGATGGCCAGGATCAGCGGGACGTTGAACGGCGCGATCACCCCGACCACCCCCGCGGGCACCCTGCGCGCCATGCTCAGCCGCGGCTCGGCGGACCGCAGCACCTCGCCGGCCGGCTGCGAGGCCAGCGCCGCCGCCTCGTAGCACTCCTGGGCGGCCGTGGACGTCTCGAAGGCGGCCTTGCCGCGGACGCTGCCCCCCTCGCGGATCAGCCACTCCTGGATCTCGTCGGCCTTCGCCAGGAACAGGTCGCCGGCCCGCCGCAGCACCGCGGCCCGTTCGGTGTACGGCAGCCGCGCCCAGCCCGGTTGGGCCCGCGCGGCCGTGCGGGCGGCACCCGCCACGTCGTCGGCGTCCGCGTGGCCGATCCGCTCCAGGGTGTCGCCGGTCGCGGGCTCGGTGACGGCGCCGGTGCCGCCCGACGCGGCCGTCCAGCCGCCGATGTTGATGTTGCCGGACCAGGTCGCGGGGTGCAGAAGAGGCATCACGACAGCTCTTTCTGTGCGGGTGGAGAGGGAGGGAGAAGGGCGGTCACGGGCGGAACTCCGGGTCGGGTACGACCACGACTTCGAGGACGACGGGTTCGGTACGGGAGTACAGCGTGGGCACGATCTCGTCGAGGGCCGAGAGCAGTTCCGGATACCGCGTGACCGTCCGGGCGGGGCACCCGAGTGCCACCGCCATGCCGCTGACGCTCACTTCGCCGAACGCGGGCCAGGGTGCCTTGCCCCCGTGCTGCTCGGCGAGCCGGTCCATGATCGCGTACCGCCCGTTGGCGAGGACGACGAAGACGACACCGACACCGTAGTGCGCGGCGGTCCACAACGACTGGATCTGGTACAGCGACGAGCCGTCGCCGACCACCGCCACCACCGGGCGGCGCGGCTGCCCCATCCGCAGCCCGACGGCCGCGGGCATGGCGAAGCCGAGGCCGCCCATGGCCGCGCTCAGGAAGCCGAGCGGTCGCCGGGCCGGCAGCAGCGCGTGCAGGTCGGGCCGGGACGACGGGGTCTCCTCCACGATCACCGTCTCGACCGGCAGCCGCCCCGCCAACACAGCCAGCACCTGCGCGGCACGCAACGGCCCACCGGAGCCAGGAGAGTTCGCGACGGCGGGCGAGGCCGGCGGGGTCGGCTCGGCCGGCGTGATCAGCGGGGTAGTCGGGTTCAACGCGTCAGGCACGCTCGGCCCACCCGAGGCGCTCGACACACTCGGCACGTCCACCCCGGCCGACGAGTTCAACGCGTCCGACACGGTGGACGCACCCCGCGAACCCAACGCTTCCCGCACGCTCAGCACATCCGCCGAGCGCGGCGCGTCCAGCACGTCAGGCACACTCGGCACGTTCACCGCTTCCCCCGAGTTCAGCGGCTTCGCCGCTTCCCGCTCGGAGTGCGGCGCCAACTCCCCCGTGGGCGGCCCCGTGGGCGGGGGCGCGTGATCCGGCGCGCGGCCGTCGCGGGGCGGGACGCGACGGGCGAGCCGGTCGCAGAAGTCGGGCAGCGGGGTCACCACCGCCAGGTCGGCCGGCGCTCGGTGCGCCTCGTCGGGGTCGTCCGTGACCACCGCGACCCGCGTACCGGGCCCCGCCAACGGCCCCTGCCCGTAAGGGTATTGCCGCAGGAAGGGAGCGCCGACGACGAGCAGCAGGTCGTACGGCGCCAGGGCCTCGCGCAGCCGGGCGCGGGCGGCGGGCAGGTGGCCCGCGAACAGCCGGTGGTCCTGCGGGAACCCGGCCCGCGCGCCGAACGGCTCCTGCCAGACAGGGCAGTTGAGGCGCTCGGCGAGCGCGGTCAGCGCTGCCCACGTGTCGGCGCTGTCGGCGCCCGCCCCCACCACGAGCGCGGGGTTGCGGGCCCGCGCCGCGAGCGCGGCGACCTCGGCGACCGCCGCCGGGTCCGCGGTGGTGGCCCGGCGCAGGACGGCGGGCGCGGGCACGGGCAAATCCTCCGCGGGCTCCGCCCAGTCGTCCATCGGCACGATGACCAGCGCCGGGCCGCGCCCGGCACGGGCGGCGTGCACCGCCCGGCCAACCGCTCCCGGCACGTCCTGGGCCCGCGCCGGGACCGCCACGCTCACCGGGTAGTCACCGGCGAGCCCTTCCAGGCGTCCGGCGAGGAACGGCTCCTGTGCCAGGTGCCGGCGGTCCTGCTGGCCGACGAGGACCACCAGCGGGGCCCGGTTGGCCCGCGCGGTGGCGAGCGCGCCCACCGCGTTGCCCAGCCCGGCCGTGGTGTGCAGCAGGACCAGCGCCGGCTCGTCGCGGGCGATCGCCCAGCCCGTCGCCGCCCCGACGACCGAGCCCTCGTGCAGCGCGAGGACGAAGTGCAGGTCCTCGGGGAGGTCGGTCAGGAACGGCACCTCGGTCGAGCCGGGGTTGGCGAACATCGTGGTGAGCCCGTGCAGGCGCAGCACGTCGAAGGTGGCGTCACGGACGGTGGGCATCGCGGCAGCACTCTCTGGTCGAAGGGACGGACCAGGACCTGTCGTCCGGGTCCGCGTGGAGCGGGGTACGGTGCCCGGCGCGTGCGGACACCACGCGGAACGGGCGGTGCGCGGCGACGCGGGGGACGCGCGCGCCGCCCGACGATGCGCCGGGCGGCCGCCCTCCCACGGCGAGCCGGCGGATACGCTCGGGCGTCCCGCCGCCATCCCGACGCCCGACGGCGACCCCGCGGACGCCTGTGCCGGTCACCACCACGCGGAGCCGACCCGCGGCGACGGCACGGGAGACGCGCCCGCCGGATGCCCCGCCGCCAAGCCGCCTCCCCACGGCGACCCGACCCACCGGGCGTACCCGGCACGCGCCTTCGCCCGGCGACGCGCCCCCGCGGAGGCCCGTACGGCAGGCCGCGGCCACCCCGAACGTGGCCGCCCCGACCATCGCGACGCGGGCCGTCCGCGGCGCCGGTTCGCCGGTCACCCGCTGATCCGCACGGCCAGTTTGCCCACCGCGCCGGCGGCGAGCGCCGCGAAGGCCGCGTCGATCCGGTCGAAGTCGTACGCGGCGGTCACCGGCGATTCCCGCGGACCGTCCTGCGCCAGCTCGGCGAGCCGATCCAGCAACTCCGCGTCGACGCGCGGCCGTACGTTCACCGCCGGGATGCCGTGCAGCGACTGCGGGTCGGCCGCGCGCAGCGTGGACGCGGCCCGGCCGCCGGCGGCCAGCGTCGCCGTGACGAGCGGGGCGAACGCGGCGGGGTCCCGGTCCACCAGGTCGATCACGGCCGTCACCCCCGCCGGGTGCCGGTCCCGTACCGCCGCGGCGACGTCCCCGGCCGACCAGTCGACGGTCTCGGCGGCGCCCGCGGCGCGGACGTGCCGTTCCTCGGCGCCGGGCCGGGCGGTCGCGACCACGCGCACGCCCCGGGCGGAGGCGAACCGGGTCGCGAAGCTGCCGACCCCGCCGCTCGCCCCGACCACCAGCAAGGTGTCCGCCTTCCCCACCCCGACCGCGTCGAGGCAGGACAGCGCGGTCACGCCGGCCAGGCCGAGCGCGCCCGCGGTCAGGTCGTCCAACGCGGCCGGGATCACGGCCAGTTGCCCCTGCGGCACGGTCACGTACTCGGCGAACGCGCCGGACCGTACGGTGTCCGCGTGCAGCAGGCCGAACACCCGCTCCCCGACGGCCGGTCCGGTGACGCCGGGGCCGGTCGCGGCCACGACGCCGGCGAAGTCGGTGCCGAGGACGGCGGGGAAGGCGTACCGCTTGTAGCGTCTGGCGCGTCCGGCGGCGATGTTGGCGTCCAGGGGGTTGACCGAGGAGGTGCGTACCTCGACCAGGACCTCGCCCTCGCCGGGGGTGGGCCGTTCGACGTCGGTGATCCGGGGGCGGGCGTCGAAGCCCGTGAGTTGGTAGGCCCGCATGCGCATGGTGTGCTCTCAGTCCTTGATCCGGCGGGTGGTCTCGGCGGTGGCGTCCTCGCCGGCACGGGGTGGCTCGGCCGTACGGCGCGGCTCGGCCCTACGGCGCGGCTCAGCCGTACGGGATGACTCGGCCGTACGGGATCGCTCGGCCGGGGCCGCCCGCCTGCCGCCGAACGGCGCCTCCTTCAGGGCCATCGCCACATCGTGCGGGTCGCGGTCGCCGCCCTCCGGGACCTCCCGGCTGCCGCGCTGCTTGGTGCGCACCAGTCCCACCGCGGCGACCAGCGAGGCCGCGAACGCCATGCAGGCGGGGATCATCAGGCCCGCGGACACCGCGTCGGCGAAGTTCCCGCGGTTGTCGGCGAGAGTGGAGAAGAAGACCGAGGTGGCGATGGGGATGCCGATCGCCGAGCCGATCTTCACGCCCACCTGGTAGGTCCCGCCGGCCGTGCTCGCGTCGGTCCTGGGGATGTCGTACAGGCCCAGGCTCTGGTTGGAGGAGATGACGAAGCCGGCGCCGAGCCCGCAGACCAGCAGGCCGGGCGAGAGCACGAAGACGATGTGGCCGCCGTCCCAGTTCAGGCAGGCCAGCGAGGTCGCGGCGAGTCCGGCCGTCATCATCAGGCACCCGGCCACGATCATCCGGCGGCCGAAGCGCGGCACCAACCGCCCGCTGATCAGCGCCCCGGACATCGAACCGACCGGGAAGAGCACGGTGCCCAGCGAGGAGTGCAGGGCGGAGTAGTGCAACCCGGCCTGGAAGTAGAGCTGGAGCAGGATGAAGATCGGCGGGAAGGCGGCGTAGAAGAAGAGGCAGGTGACGAAGGAGAAGGTGAAGCTGGGCAGCACGAGCAGCCGGGGTTTGATCATCGGGTGCTCGCCGCGCCGGTCGAGGGCCCGCTCCCACAGCACGAAGGCGGCCAGCAGGACGGCGCCCACGCCCAACAGCCACCACGGCGGGGTGACGCCCTTGTCGCCGTTCTCGGCGAGCGGCAGCACGATCGCGACGAGCGCCAGGCCCAGCAGCGCCATCCCGCCGAGGTCGACCCGGCCGTGGCCCGCGCCCTTGTGCGGGGTCTGCGGCAGCCGCCGGTAGCCGAGGACGAGGGCGACCAGGCTGATCGGCATGCCCAGCAGGAAGACGTAGCGCCACCCGTCGTGGTGGCCGAAGCCGTCGACGGTCTGCCCCGCGATCAGCGGACCCCACGCGGTGGACATGGCCACGATAGCGGCGTACACGCCGAACGCCTTGCTGCGGCCCCTGCCGGTGAACATCTGCTGCATCAGCCCGATGACCTGCGGGATCACGATGCTGCCGGCCACCCCCATGGCGAAGCGGGAGCCGACCAGCCAACTGCCGTCCGGTGCCAGCGCGCAGGACAGCGAGGCCAGCAGGAAGAGCACCATGCCGATGACGAACATCCGCCGCCGGCCGAAGTCGTCGCCCAGCCGCCCGGCGGGCACCAGGGTCACCGCGCCGGCCAGCGAGAATCCGGCGGTCGCCCAGGTCACCTGGGTCGGCGACATGTGCAGGGCGGTCTGCATGGTCGGGAGGATCGCGTTCATCATGCTCGTGTCGAACATGACCATGAACGCGCCGACGAGACCTATCGACAGGACCCGCCACCGTCCGGGGTCGGGTTGCCCTGTCGCGGTCATCGCTGATGCCGTCGTTGCCATCGGCTCTTGTCCTTTCGGTTCGTTCCTTGGCTCGACGCGTACGGCCGCCGGTCGGCATTCGGCTGTCAGCCAGGCGCGGGCACCGCGTTCCGAGGGTTTTCACGCATCGCCGTGCGTGAAGGGAGATGACATGGAGGTGAGTTGACGTGGACTGGCGTGGACGGACGTGAACTGGCGTGCACGGACGTGAACTGGCGCGCCGCCTGTCCGCGTGCGGCGACGCCCTGACGCTGAACGGTCCTCTGCATCCCGTCGTGGACCCGGCCGAGCAACCCGAGCCATGGCCAAGGAAGCTAGCTTCTAGGTAGGTAAGCGTCAAGGACTCTTGCACGCTTCCGCGCACTTCTCATCTCCGGCACAGATCCCGCCGCGTCGCGTCCGGGCCGCGGCGCCCTCCCGCGCCTCGCGCCGCCGGCCGGGAGGGGTCCCGAAGGGCATCTGCTCTGCTCGGGTCATCCGAGAGGAGCGCCATGCCGGCCACCGTCCACGTCTCCCGCTCCAGGCGCGGCGCCTACCGATCGATCGGCGCCGCGCTCGAAGGGACCCGCAAACGCCCGCTGTCGGTGCTGATCGAGACCGGGACGTACCAGGAGGCGCTGACCGTCACCGGCGACGTCGAGTTCGGGGCGGTCGGCGGACCGGTCAGCATCGTGGCGGCGGAGGGCACCACCGCCACCTGCTCCGGCACGGTGGTCTTCCGCGGCCTGTCGCTGACCAACTACGCGGGCACGGTGCTGCACTGCCACAGCGGCAGCCTGACCGTCGAGAACTGCGAACTGCGCGGGCTGGGGAAGACCGGCGCGAGCCTGCGGGCCGAGCACGGCACCGGCGTGACGATGCGCGGGTCGACGGCGCGTTCCGGGCCGGTGTACCTCACGGGGGCGTCGGGGGTGCTGGAGGACTGCGAGCTGCTGGCGTCCCGGACGAACGGCGTGTGGGTCAAGGAGGGCGGCTCGCTGCGGATCTCCGGCGGGGCGATCACCGACCCCTCGGGCCACGGCGTCCGCGCGGAGAGCGCCACGCTGCGGATCAGCGGCTGCACCCTGACCGGCACCGGCAGCGCGGCGGTGGTCGTGTCCGACGACTCCCGGCTCACCATGACCGACACCGTCGTACGCGACGCGCACAAGTCCGGCGTGGACGTGATGCAGCAGTCGCAGGCCGAGATCGGCGACTGCACGATCGAACGGTGCGAGCGCGGGGTGTGGGCGACCGACGGCAGCACCGTGGAACTCTCCCGCGTGACGGTGGCCGACGCCCGGGTCAGCGCCCTGACCGTGAACACCCGCAGCAGGGTCGAGGCGACGGACTGCGAGAGCCGCGGCGCGGTCCGCTACGGGCTGTACCTCGGCGGAGGAGGCATCCTGACGGCGCGTCAACTGCGCATCCAGGGGAGCGAGATCGGCCTGTGGCTGGAGGAGGGGCGCGGCGAGGTCACCGGCCTGCGGCTGTCCGGCGCCGACGTGGGGGTGCGGGTCGGGCAGGCGATGTCCGCGCGGATCACCGACGGCCTGCTGACCGGCTGCGGGCAGGGCGTGGACGCGCCGAAGGGCCGGGCGCTGCTGGAGCTCACCGGCACCACCGTCGAAGGACCGCGCCGCGAGGGCGTCTCGCTGGCGGGCGACGCGCGGCTGACCGCCCGGAACTGCGAGGTCACGGGCGCCGGCGGCACCGGTGTCCTGCTGTCCGGGTCGGCCCGGCTCGACGCGACGGAACTGACGGTGCGCGACGGCGCCGCGGCGGGCGTGCGGGGCACCGGGACGGCCCGGCTGACGCTGCGCGACAGCGTCCTGACCGGCAACGCGGGCGGGGACCTGGCCGTCGAGGACGACTGCGTGCAGGAGGTCATCGGCTCCACCGCGGGCGGGCGCCCTCTGCCGCCGGGGGCGGCGGGGGCGGCGGGGGCGGCGGGGGCGGCGGGGGCCACGGGCCGGCCCGCGCC